>JAHELM010000244.1:0-3704 GCA_024644185.1 Rhodospirillales bacterium
GGCTGATCCTCGTCGCCGGCCGGCCGCTGGGCGAGCCGGTGTTCAAATACGGGCCCTTCGTCATGAACAGCAAGGACGAGATCATCCAGGCGATCCGCGATTACCAGAACGGTACGTTCAGCCGCCGCCCGTCTGCCTGAGACCACGGGACGCAGGTGGCCGGGCCTTGAGCGGCCGCTGGATTTGCTCTATTACCATGAGGTTATAGAGAGGCGGATTCATGACCCGTTCCACGCCCCTGCCGGTCGACGCACTGTTCCTCGCCTGCGACCCGGCAAGTTTCAAATTCAAGAACACCGCGGAACTGTCTCCGCTTGAGGAACTGATCGGCCAGGACCGGGCGGTCGAGGCGGTGAGCTTCGGCATCGGCATTCACCGCGACGGCTACAATCTGTTCGCCTCGGGTCCGGCGGGTACCGGAAAGCACACGCTGATCGGCGAGTTTCTGCAGCGTCAGGCGCATGGCGAGCCGGTGCCGGACGACTGGTGCTATGTCAACAATTTCGCGGACCCGCGCCGACCGCGGGCGCTCAGAATGCCGGCGGGCCGGGCGCAGCCGCTGGCCGCCGAAATGGAGCGCCTGACCCAGGATTTGCGCGCCGCCATCCAGTCCGCCTTCGAGAGCGATGATTACCGGAATCGGCGCGAGGCCCTGTCCCAGGAATTCAAGGACAGGCAGGAGCAGGCCTTCGAGGTCATCCAGCAGGAGGCGAAGGAGCACAGCATCGCGCTGGTCCGCACGCCCCTGGGTCTGGCGCTGGCGCCGCTACGCGACGGCCAGGTGTTGAGTCCGGAGGAATTCGAGGCGCTGCCCGCGGCGGATCGCGAAAAGACCAAGGCCAGCCTCAAGATACTGGAAGAAAAATTGCAGACAACGCTCCGCCAGGTGCCGCGCTGGGAGCGCGAACACCGCGAACGCGTGCGCGAGATCAATCGCGAGGTGACCCGCCTTGCGGTGGGCCATCTGATCGAGGACATCCGCAAGAAGCACGGCGATCTGCCGGAGATCATCGAATGGCTGGGCGCGGTCGAGACGGATGTGGTCGACAATGCCGAGGCGCTGATCGCCGCCGGACAGCAGGCGGAAGGCGAAGGCGCCCCCCGCCCGCGGCCCACGGCGCGCGATGGCGCGATGCGACAATACGCGGTGAACGTTCTGGTTGGCCGCGATTCCAACGGCGGCGCCCCGGTTATCTACGAGGATCACCCGACTTACGGCAATCTGCTGGGCCGGGTTGAACATCGTTCGGAATACGGCACGCTGGTCACCGACTTCACGCTGATCAAGAACGGCGCCCTGCATCGCGCCAATGGCGGCTATCTGGTGCTCGATGCGCTGAAGCTGCTGACCCAGCCCTATGCGTGGGAAGGGCTGAAGCGCGTGCTGCGCGCCGGCGAAATCAAGATCGAATCGCTGGGCCAGAGTCTCAGCCTGATCGATACCGTTTCGCTGGATCCCGCGCCAGTTCCGCTGGACATCAAGATCGTTCTGGTGGGCGAACGCATCTTGTATTACCAGCTCTGCGCCTGGGATCCCGACTTCAGCGAACTGTTCAAGGTCCAGGCCGACTTCGAGGAGGAAATGCCGCGCAATGCGGCAACCATCGAACTCTATGCCAGATTGATCGGCACCATCGCGCGCGAACAGACCATGCGGCCCTTCGATGCCGGCGCCGTCGCAAGGGTGATCGAACGCGCGGCCCGGCTGGCCGGCGATCGCGACAAGCTGACCACCCATATGCGCAGCATTGCCGACCTGATCCACGAATCCGATTACTGGGCCGGCCAGGCCGGTCGCGAAGCGGTGACCGCGGCCGACGTGACGCGCGCGGTCGAGGCCGGCATTCGCCGGTCCGACCGGCTGCGCGAAAAGGTACTGGAGGCGATGCGCGACGGTATCGTGCTGATCGACACCGAGGGCGCCAAGCCGGGCCAGATCAACGGATTGTCGGTGATCCAGCTCGGCGGATTCTCGTTCGGGCGACCCAGCCGGATCACCGCGCGGGCCAGCCTCGGCCGCGGCCAGGTGCTGGACATCGAACGCGAGGTCAAGCTGGGCGGGCCGCTGCATTCCAAGGGCGTGCTGATCCTCTCTGGTTTTCTGGCTGACCGCTTCGGGCGGAACCGGCCGCTGGCGCTGTCGGTCAGCCTCGTCTTCGAGCAATCCTATGGCGGCGTCGATGGCGACAGCGCGTCCTCGGCCGAGCTCTATGCCCTGTTGTCGGCCCTGTCGGGCGCGCCGATCAGTCAGGGGCTGGCGGTTACCGGCTCGGTCAACCAGCGCGGCGAGATACAAGCCATCGGCGGCGCCAATGAGAAGATCGAGGGTTTCTTCGACCTGTGCGCGGCGCGTGGACTCGACGGCACCCAGGGCGTCCTGATCCCGGCCGCGAACACACGCCACCTGATGCTGCGCGAGGATGTGGTAAGGGCCTGCTCGGAAGGGCGGTTCCATATCCACGCCGTCGAGAGCATCGACCAGGGACTGGAAATCCTCACCGGCCTGCCAGCCGGAGCGGCGGATGAATCCGGCGTCTACCCCGCGGGCACGATCAACCGGATGGTCGCCGACCGCCTGGCGGATTTCGCCGAGACGGCCAGAAAATTCGGCGTCCCGGACGGTAAGTCCGAAAAAAATAACAACACCAACAACTAAACCAGCGCCGCGACCCGCCCCCTGAGATCCGGCAGCAGTTCCGCCTCGAACCACGGATTTTTCCGCAACCAGCCGGTATTGCGCCAGCTTGGATGCGGCAGCGGCAGACAGTCCGGCACATAATCGCGCCAGGCGGCGACTGTCGCGGTCAGGCTGTGACAACGCCGGCGCCCCAGATAATGCGCCTGCGCGTACTGCCCGACCAGCAGGGTCAGCGCAATGTGCGGCATGTGCACAATCAGCCTGCGGTGCCAGGCAGGTGCGCATTCGGGGCGCGGCGGCAGGTCGCCGCCACGCGGATCGCGGCCCGGGTAGCAAAACCCGGACGGCACAATGGCGATGCGGGATTCTTCGTAAAACGCAGCCGGGTCGAGCGCCAGCCAGTCGCGCAACCGATCGCCCGAGCGGTCGTTCCAGGGAATCCCCGTCTCGTGCACCCGCGTGCCCGGCGCCTGGCCGACGATCAGCAGCCGCGCCGTGCGAGACACGCGAAACACCGGATTCGGACCAAGGGGCAGGTGTTCCGCGCAGAGCCTGCATTCCCGCGCGGCGGCCGCCGCCTGCTCCAGCGTTTCCAGGCTGGCGGTCATGCCCGTTCCGCCGCCAGCCGGTCGAACCACGCCGGCACGATGGTGGCCGCCGGCCCGTATTGCGCCTCGGCGAACAGCGTCGCGCCCTCCGACGGTTCCAGATTCAGTTCCACCGTTCGGGCCCCAGCCAGGCGAGCGGCCTGCACGAAGCCGGCCGCCGGATAGACATTTCCCGACGTGCCGACCGACACGAACAGGTCGCAATCCTCCAGCGCCGCATAAATCCGTTCCATCTCCAGCGGCATCTCGCCGAACCAGACAACGCATGGCCGCATGCCCCCGGCCACGCCGCAGGCCGGACAGGCCAGATCGACCGACAGATCCTTGCGCCACGGCCGCACAGCGCCACAGCCCTGGCAAGTCGCCTTCAGCAGCTCGCCATGCATGTGGATCGGGTGGCGGCTGCCGGCGCGTTCGTGCAGATCGTCGATATTCTGTGTCACCAGCAGAAAATCGCC
>JAHELM010000244.1:3714-4938 GCA_024644185.1 Rhodospirillales bacterium
ATGCGCGGCGTTCGGCCGGATCGCCGGATCGACGAGGCCCCGCCGTCGCGCATTGTAGAATTCATGCACCCGCGCGGGATCGCGGGCGAAGGCCTCCGGCGTGGCGACCTCCTCGATTTTCACGGTCGCCCAGATACCGTCGGCGTCGCGGAAGGTATGCAGGCCGGATTCACGCGAGATACCGGCGCCGGTCAGGACGACGATGGAGCGGATTTTGGACATGGTACGGTCCATGCTAAACCAACCGAAGCCCCGCACAACAGCACAGCGTTCACGACGATGACCCGCATCCTCTTTGTCTGTACCGGCAATATCTGCCGTTCGCCGACCGCCGAGGGCGTATTTCGCCATCTCGCGATCGAAAGCGGACTGAACGTCGAAACGGATTCGGCCGGGCTGGGTGCCTGGCATGCCGGCGACCCGCCCGACCGCCGCTCGGTGGCCGCCGCGGCCCGCCGCGGTTACGACATTTCCGGTTTGCGCGCACGCCAGATCGCGGTCGGAGACTTCCACAATTTCGACCTGCTGCTGGCGATGGATCGCGGCCATCTGCGCGAGATGACACGGCTTGCTCCGCGCGATCATGCCGGCAGGGTGCGGCTCTACATGTCCGCCGCCGGACCAGAGGCGCCGGACGTAGCCGACCCCTATTACGGCGGCGCCGACGGCTTCGAGACCGTCCTCGACATGATCGAGACTGGCGCCCGCGCGTGGCTGCGCGAATTACGGCGGGCCGGCTGACTCCGATCCAGCCACCTCCAGCGGATACTCGACCTGGGGTGTATAGATCGCGCCTTCGGAGGCCAGAAAGCTGGAAAAGAGGATGAAGCGATCGACGTCAAAGGGCGGCGTGCGAAAGGCGCCGTGTTCCCCGGCCCAGGTGGCGATGCGGGCCGGTTTGGCGTGCTTGAGGCGGGCCAGGGTGGCGTGCGGCGCGAATTTCCGGCTCTCCGGCGGCAGGCCAATGCGCACCAGGGCCGTCTCGATCTTCGCTTGCAGACGCATCAGGGGCTCGGACTTGGCCACGCCAACCCATAGCGCGTGCGGGTTGCTGCCCCATGCGAAGCTGCCAATGCCGTCGAAGGCGAGCGTAAAGCCAGGTATCTTGATGCCCGCCAGCGCCGCGTCGATATCGTTGGCCTGATCGTTCGG
Source organism: Rhodospirillales bacterium (assembly GCA_024644185.1). GTDB lineage: Bacteria > Pseudomonadota > Alphaproteobacteria > UBA8366 > JADFVY01 > JAHELM01. Next base: position 4,867 of record JAHELM010000244.1, read on the forward strand.
CACGTCGCCGATGAAGCGAAGGGTCAGGTGGATGTTTTCCGGCTTCACCCAGCGGGCGCCCTGCAGCCCCGA
>JAHELM010000245.1 GCA_024644185.1 Rhodospirillales bacterium
ATGTCTGCCCGGCCATCGACCACGATGCGCTGGTGGCGATCATGCGGCGCCACGGCCGGTGCGGCTGACCCCGCGGATCGCCCGCCCTCGCCGATCCTTCGACGCGCGCCTCGCCGTGGCACGCAAGGGCGGCGCGGATCAGCCCAGCCGCTTGAGAAAATCCAGAAGGCGCGCCCGGTCCGCGTCGTCCAGCGGTGCCAGGGTCGCCTCGGTGACCCGCGCGCCCAGCGGCACCAGCCGCTCAACCACGGCCTTGCCCTCCGGCGTCAGGCTCAACATCGTCCGCCGCTTGTCGCCGGGGTCGGCGGCGCGCCGAACCAGTTTCTTGGCCAGCAGCCGCTGCACCACGCCCTGGCTGGTGGCCGGATCCATGGCCACGGCCCGGCCCAGCTGGTTCTGCGACACCGATCCAAAAGCGCCGATCTTCACCAGCGCCGCGTATTGCGGCGGGGTCAGCTCGTTGCACATGATGTCCTGAAAGAGCGACGAGGCACGCTGATGCGCCCGGCGCAGCAGATAGCCGATCTGGTCTTCCAGCACGTAACCGCCAGTATCGGGCAGGGCGGTGTCTGCCTTGCGTTTTGGCACCGTTTTTTCCTCCCCTGGAACCGCTTTTTTCGGAAGTTTAGCACCATTATCGGGAAATGCGCGGGTTTATGACCGCCGCGCCTCAATCTCCATCGCTGGCGCGCCGCGCCTCAATCTCCATCGCTGGCGCGCCGCGCCTCAAGCCCCATCGTCGCCGACCGGCGATTCGGCGGTCGGGTCGGTCTCTACCCAGTCGGCGACGATTTCATAGGTCCGTGCGTTCTGTTCCATCTGGTCGGCGATCTGCGGCGTGCCGCCGCCGATATCGCGAAAGAATTTCGCCGCATTGCGCAGCAGCTTGCCGGCCAGTATCGCGTTCGTCGCCATCGCCCTTCTCCTCCATATCTCGCAACCATGCTACCCGCCAGAATCGTCGGCGCAACCCGTAAAGACCCCGATCTGGCCATAAACTCGCTTCGGTGGTAAGGATTTGCTAACCGGGAATGCGTGAAACTGCGGGAAACCCGGAACACTGGCCGCGGACAGACCCCGGCGGCCCGACGAAGACAAGGATTGGACGCGCCGTGACCGATACAACCATCGAGACCGTCGACACGCCGGCCATGCCGCTGCGCTATGACGGCAAGGGCCTGCAATTTGCCGGCATCGTGGCGCTGAACGTGCTGCTGCAGGTGCTGACCCTGGGCATTTTCCGGTTCTGGGCGCGGGTGCGCGAGCGGCGCTATATCTGGTCGCATGTCGGGCTGGGCGAGGACCGGCTGGAATATACCGGCACCGGTGGCGAGCTGTTCAAGGGTTTCCTGATCGCGCTGGTCGTTCTGATACCCTATTTCCTGGCGGTTTTCGGGTTGCAGTTTCTGGTCGGCCAGAACCCGCTGGGCCTGGCGATCTTCAATATGTTCTATATTCCGTCGCTGCTCTTCCTGATCTATCTGGCCGGCTACCGGGCGCGGCGCTACCGGTTGAGCCGCACGCTGTGGCGCGGCATCCGCGGCACGCTGGGCGGCTCGCCGACACGATACGCGGCGGCGGCGGTCGGGTATTTCGCCCTTTCCGTCCTGTCGCTGGGGCTGGCGGCACCGTATATGCGGGTCGAACTGGCGCGGCGTGAAATCGGCAATACCTGGTTCGGCGACAAGCCCTTTACCTTCGACGGCAAGGCCGGCGACCTGTTCCGCGCCTGGCTGGTGCCCTGGCTGCCCATCGTCCTGACGGCCGCTGTCATCGGCTGGATGCAGTGGACGATTCGCGATCTGAACCCGCAGGACTTCGATCCCAGCGACGCGGCGCAGGCCGACCGGTCCAGGGCGATCGGCGAAATCATGCCGCTGATCGCGGGCCTGATGTTGCTTGGCTATCTGCTGACCGCACTGGCCTTTGCCTGGTATCGCGTGCGGGAATTCCGCTATTTCGCCGCGCATACCGGGTTCGAGGGGATGCGTTTCGCCTCCACCCTTGGCGTCGGTCGGGTGCTGTGGATCTATGTTTCCTTTCTTCTGGCCCTGATCCCGACCATTACGGTCGTGACCCTGACCGTCTTCGCCGCCGTGCTGTGGGCCAAGGATTTTCCCATGGACCTGGACATGCTGCCCTACGCGATGGAGGCCGCCAAGGACTGGTTTCCCATTGCCGTCACGGTGACCATGATCTTCGCCATCGGGGTGATGAGCCGGGTACTGGTGTTCCATCGCATGGCGCGGGCGGTCGTCTCGACGCTGGCGATCGCCGGGGCGGAGAATTTCGCCACCGTGGCGCAGAGCCTCGACCGCGCGCCGACCTATGGCGAGGGCCTGGCCGACGCCTTCGACCTCGGCGATTTCTGAGGCGATGACCGACGCCCCCGACACGATCCCGCCCGCCGGCCGGCAGACCTGGACCGGACGCTATGCCGATGGCATCGTCGCCGTCGTCCGGCCCGTGCAACCGCGGCTGGATGGCGACGGCCTGCGCATCGCGGACAACGATGGCGTCGAACTGGCCCGATGGTCCTATGAGGGCCTGCGCCTGGTGGCCGCCGGGGCCGCCGGCCACGCGCCGCGGCTGACCCATGAATCGGCGGATTCGGCGCGGCTGGAAGTCTCCGATCCGGGTTTTCTCGATGCCTTGCTGGTGCTGGCGCCGGGCCTGATGCGAACCGGTGCGCGCAATCCGGCGGAGTGGCGCCGGGTTGCCTTGTGGACCGTGCTGTTCGCCGCGATTTTCGGGGGCGCCGGCTGGGGCATCGCGAATTCGGCGCCGGTGGTCGCGGCGATGATGCCGATGGCGATGGAAGACCGGATCGGCCGCGCGGCGATCGAGCAGGTGACGACGATCTTCGGCGGATTCGGCAAGGATCGCGACCTGACCTGCCACGACGACGCCGGCGACGCGGCGCTGGGCGCGTTGACCGCGCGGCTCAAGGCGGCCGACGAGTCGCCCTATGAATTTCATATCCGGGTTGTCGACATCGACGTGCCGAACGCCTTCGCCGTGCCGGGCGGCTATATCGTGGTGTTCCGGGGATTGCTCGACCTGGCCGAAACGCCGGACGAACTGGCCGGCGTGCTGGGTCACGAGATGGCGCATGTCACGCGTCGCCACGCGACCACCAATCTGGTGCGCGCGATCGGGTTGCAGGCGCTGGTCGTGCCGCTGATCTCGGGCGGCAGCATGGCATCCGACGTGCTCAGCGGCGTTGGCCAGCTGGCCTTGCAGGCCTCGTATTCGCGCGAGGCGGAGGCCGAGGCCGATCTGGCCTCGGTCGACCTGCTGATCCGGGCCGGAATCAGACCCGGCAGCTTTACCGGCTTGCTGACCCGGATCGAGACGAAATATACCGCCCCGGCCCCGGACGAGAGCCGGGAAGGCGACGACGAGACGAACAAGAGCCCCAATCCGATGCGCTGGCTCGATCTGGCCATTCCCGACATCCTGGCCAGCCATCCGGCGACGTCAGGTCGCGACGCGGCGGTTGCCGCGGCGGCCGCCGGGCACGATGGCGACCCCGGCCTGTCCGCCGGGCAATGGGCCGATTTGCGGGCGATCTGCGGCTCCGCCAAACCGGAAGCGGGCGACGATGAGTGATCGCGCCGACAGCGAGGTCAAACCGGCCGAGAACGTCGCGGCCGAGAACATCGAGGCCGAGGCGCTGGAGGCGGCGGCGCGCGCCGAACAGGCGCTGGCCGCCGAGCGCGGCCGGGTCGAGCAATTGCTGGCGCAGACGACGCTGGACGAGGTGACGGGCCTGCTGAACCGGCGCGGCTTCGCCGATGCGGCGGCGCGCAGCCTGGCCCGCGCCCGGCGCTATCGCGAGACCGGCGCGCTGATCCTGATCGATCTCGCCGGACTGGACGATACCCGGACCCGGCTGGGCGAGGACGCCGGCAATTTTCTTGCGGTGGCCGTGGGCAACCTGCTGCGCACACGGTTCCGCGACGTCGATTACGTGGCGCGGCTGGAGGGTGGACGCTTCGCCCTGCTGCTGCCGATGATCGCCGAAGAGGATGCGCGTCGCCGGACGGCGACACTGAAGACCCATCTCGACCGCATGTCGGTGCCCTGGCAGGGCCAGACCATGCGCGTCGGCGCGCGCATCGGGCTGATCAATTACGGCCCGCGCGAGGCGACCGCCGACCTTCTGGAACGCGCCGAGGCGGACATGCGGGAACGCATGCACCGCGGGTAAGGCGAAATTCCTGTCGCCCGCCGCCCGCTATCCATTTGAAACAGCGGCCCGGCCCGCAGGCGCGACGGTCAGATGCCCACCCGCTTCATTTGCCCCGCCGGATAGCGCGTTCCGGCGGTGACGCCCGGCGTGAACACGCGCCCCAGTTCGGCCAGGTCGGCGGCGGCGAGTTCGATGTCCAGCGCCGCCAGGTTCTCGTCCAGCCGCGCCGGCCGCTTGGTGCCGGGGATCGGCACGATGTCCGTGCCCTGCGCCAGCACCCAGGCCAGGGCGATCTGCGCCGGGGTTGCACCCTTCGACGCCGCCAGCCGTTCCAGCGCCGGCAGCAGGCCCGCGTTCCGGGCCATGTTTTCGGGCTGGAATCGGGGATGGTCGTGCCGGCGGTCGTCGGCGATCAGATCGGCCGGCGTGCGGATGGCGCCGGTCAGGAAGCCGCGACCCAGCGGCGCATAGGCGACATAGCCGATGCCGAGCTCGCGGCAGGCGGGCAGGATTTCCGCCTCCATGTCACGGGTCCACAGCGAATATTCCGATTGCAGCGCGGCGATCGGATGCACCGCGTGCGCCCGCCGCACCGTCGCCGCGCCGGCCTCGCTGAGGCCGATGTGGCGCACCTTGCCCTGTTCGACCAGGCGCTTCATGCCGCCGACGGTATCCTCGATCGGCACATCGGGA
>JAHELM010000246.1 GCA_024644185.1 Rhodospirillales bacterium
GGGATGGTGACAAGCCGGGCAATGCGTTTTTTTTGCTGATCGCAGACCGTGGAGAAGGCCGCGCGCCGGGCCGCCTCGTCGCCCATCGCCGAGGCCGGGTCCGGCAGGCCCCAATGCAGTCTCAGCGGCGCGCCGGGCAGAATCGGGCAGGCCTCGTTCGCGGCGGAATCGCAGACGGTGATGACCAGATCCATCGCGACCGCCGTCTTCATGCCGAATTCGTCCCAGCTCTTGCTGCGCAGGCCGGCGATATCGACGTCGCGCGCCTCCAGCTCGGACAGCGCCAGCGGATGCACCGCCCCGGCTGGCCGGCTGCCGGCGCTATGGGCATTGAAGACGCCCTCACCCCAGTGCCGGAGCAGGGCCTCGGCCATGATGCTGCGCGCCGAATTGCCGGTGCACAGGAACAGAACGTTTTGCATGCCGCCGGACTCCGTCGCTGGCTGCTGGGTTTCGCCATTGTCGCGGGTAATTGCAAACAATAAGTTTCCAGATGGAAAAAATCATTCCCGCATGCGCCCGCCTTGCCAGCCGTGTCGTTCATTTCAGGCATGGAAACGGGACAACCGGATGCCGGCCGGCGAGGCGCCGGTCAGGCCTGCAGAAATTCGCGCGCCGTCCCCTCCAGCACGACCGCCGTCAGTTTGCCGCCATAGCAGGCGCCGGTGTCGATGCCGATGCGGTTCGGCCGCTCGTCCGGTTCGCTCGTCGGGGTGTGGCCGTGCACCACCACATGGCCGTGATCGGCGCGCGAGTTCAGGAACACGTCGCGAATCCACAGCATGTCCAGCTCGACCTGCGCCTCGAGCTTGCGGCCGGGCCGGATGCCGGCATGGACGAACAGGTAATCGCCCTCGATCCGGTACGGGACCAGCGCGTCGAGGAAGCGCCGATGCGCCGCCGGCACGCGGCGGGCGAATTCGCGCCGCGTATCTTCCCCCAGGACCGCTCCGGTCAGGTCGAGGCCGTAGCTGGCCAGCGTTTCGATTCCGCCATTGGCCAGCCAGGTCGTGCCGCTGCCCAGCCCATTCAGGAACCGGATCATCAATTCCTCGTGATTGCCCTTCAGGAAAGCATATTCGAAGCCGGGCAGGGGGTCGCCGCCCAGCCGGTCGAGGATGCCCGCCGAGTCGGGACCGCGGTCGATATAATCGCCGAGATAGATCGCCCGGCGCCGCCGCGCGCCGCGGGTTTCCGCATCGACCAGGATCATCCGGTGCAGGGCGTCCAGTTTGCCGGTCTCGCCGTGAATATCGCCGATCGCATAGATTGCGGTGTCCGGCGGCGCCGCCGGCGCCGGGGCATTCCGTTTGCCGCTCATCGCCTGCGCTCCGGGATCATGGGGTGCGGCCGGTCAGCTCCTCGGCGCGTACTTGGCCAGGATGCGTTGCAGCGTGCGCCGGTGCATCTTCAGCCGGCGTGCGGTTTCCGAGACGTTGCGCCCGCACTGCTCGTAGACCCGCTGGATATGTTCCCAGCGCACCCGGTCGGCCGACATCGGATCTTCCGGCGGCGGCGGCAGGGTGCGGCCGCTTTCCAGCAGCGCCGCCGTGATCTGCTCGGCATCCGCCGGCTTCGACAGATAGTCGACGGCGCCCGCCTTCACCGCCGCCACCGCCGTGGCGATGTTGCCGTATCCGGTCAGCATCACGATGCGCATGTCGGCGCGCGCCGCGCGCAGCGCCTCGACCACCTCCAGACCGTTGCCGTCGCCCAGCCGCAGATCGACCAGGGCATAGGCGGGCGGGCGGTCGTGGCTGGCGGCGATCCCCTCGGCCACGCTGGCGGCGGTGACCACGCTGAATCCGCGATCCTCCATCGCCCGTGCCAACCGCGTGCGCAGCGGCGCGTCGTCGTCGACGATCAGAAGGCTCTTATCGAGCGGTCGCGAACCTGTGCCGTCATTCATCAGCTTTCCCCTCACCCGACCAGCCGGCGGCCGATCCTACGCCGTAGCTTGTTCGATTGCCTCAAGCATAGCGCGCGGCCAGCGGATAACAACCTCCGCGCCGCCCCGATTGCGGAATTCCAGCACCGCCCCGGTGCGCTCCAGCAGCGTCTGGGCGATAAAGATGCCCAGACCCATATGCTTGCCGTCGCCGGCCCGGCTGGAAACATAGGGTTCGCCCAGCGACGTCAGAACGTCCGCCGAGAAGCCCGGCCCGTCGTCGTGGATCGCGACCTCGACCTCGTCCGCCGACCAGCCCACGGTAACCTCGACCCGCGCCCCGGCGAACTGCATTGCGTTCTGGATCAGCGTGCCCACCGCCAGCAGGATTTCCGGGCTGCGCACCACCTCGGGCTCGGGGGCTTCGTCGCGCGGCTCGACCTCGATATCCAGCGCGATCGCCCCGGTCTCGTGCGGCTCGCCGGCTTGCTCGATCAGGGTGGACAGGGCCATGTGCTCGAACGGTATGCCGCCCATTGCCTCGGGGCGTCGCGACAGCTCCGCCAGGATGTGCCGGCAGCGATCCGACTGACTCAGCAACAGATCGACGTCCTCGGCCATCGGGCTGCCCGGCTCGACCGAGCGCGTCAACTCGCGCGCGACCACGGCGATGGTGGCCAGCGGCGAGCCCAGCTCGTGCGCGGCCGCGGCCGCCAGGCCGCCCAGCGCGGTGAAGCGCTGTTCGCGCGACAGCGCCTGCCGCGCCTCGGCCAGCGCCTCGGACATCCGCCGCGCCTCCTCGGCGACCGACCACACATAGGCCGCGATGAACACGGTGGCGACCGACAGCGCCGTCCAGATGCCCAGCAGGTATTGCGCCGGCAGGGTGAATTCGCCGGGGCTCCACGGCAGGGGCAGGCGACAGGTCGCCAGCAGGGTTATGCAGGCGATCGCCAGCCCCACCAGCGCCACCGTTGCCCCGCGCGACAGGATCGTCGCCGAGACCGTCACCGGCGCCAGGATCAGGATGGTGAAGGGGTTCAGCAACCCGCCGGTCAGGTACAGCAGCACGCTGAGTTGCACCAGGTCGAAGCCCAGAACCAGCGCTGCCTCGCGGTCGCCCAGCCGGGCCTTGGGCGCGCGCCGCCGGACCAGCCAGCCATTCGACGCCGCGCTGGCCGCGATCGCCGCCATGCAGGCCAGCAGCGGCAGATCGAAGCCAAGGCCGAACTTTACCGTCAGAAGAGTCGCCGCCTGGCCGCCGGCGGCGATCCAGCGGATCAGGATCAGCGTGCCGACGCGCAGCCGTCCCATCCGCGCAATGGCCGAAAGCCGGCGGGCACTGACCGGGCGGAGGCGGCGCGAGGACGGGGACATGATCATGCCCCTAGGGCAGCACGGACGGCGCGCGAAGGCAAGGGCTCGCGACGATCACCCCTTGTTGCTGACCGCCGCCTCGGCGAAGGTGGCCATGCCGGTATGGCAGGCGACCGCGCCGCGCAGCAGGCCCAGCGCCAGCGCCGCGCCCGAGGCCTCGCCCAGCCGCATGCCCAGATCGAACAGCGGTGCCTTGGCGATTTCCTGCAACAGCCGGCGATGGCCGGGCTCGGCCGAAACATGGGCGACGACGCAATGATCCAGCAGTCCGGGCCTGGCCTTATGCAGCACCGCGGCGGCGGCGGACGATACGAAGCCGTCGATCAGTACCGGCACGCGGGCCATGCGGGCCGCCACGATCGCGCCGGCCATGGCGGCGATCTCGCGGCCGCCCAGGCAGCGCAGGACTTCCAGCGCATCGCCGGCGGCGGCACGGTGCAGGGCCACGGCCTCGCCCACCACCCTGGTCTTGTTGGCCAGCGCAGCGCCCTGCACGCCGGTTCCCGGCCCGGTCCAGTCGGCCGCCGTGCCGCCGAACAGGGCATGACAGATCGCCGCCGCGCTGGTGGTATTGGCGATGCCCATCTCGCCGACGCACAGCAGATCGATGCCGTCCTCCACCGCCGTCATGCCGTAGGCCATGGCGGTGGCGCAGTCGTCCTCGCTCATCGCCGGGCCGGCGGAGAAATCGGCGGTCGGCTGGTCCAGCGCCATTTCGTAGACGCGCAGCTCGGCGTCGAAGGCCTTGCAGAGCTGGTTGATGGCGGCGCCGCCGTTGCGGAAATTGCCCACCATCTGCGCCGTCACCTCGGCCGGGAAGGCCGAGACGCCGCGCGCCGCGACACCGTGATTGCCGGCGAAGACGGCGACGCGCGGACGGTCGAGCCGCGGCGGATGACGGCCTTGCCAGCGGCACAGCCAGGCGCTCAGCTCCTCCAGCCGGCCCAGCGCGCCGGGCGGCTTGGTCAACTGCCCCTCGCGCTCGGCGGCGGCTGCCGCCGCGGCCTCGTCGGGGTCCGGCAGGCGGGAGAACAGCGCGCGCATTTCGTCGAACGAGGCCTTGGCAGCCATTACCCATTCCTTTCCGTCGGTTTCCTGTCGCCTCGGCGATATCGTCGCGCGGCGCGCTCGTCTATAAAGCATTGCAAGATCGGACGGCAGGGGGAATCCCATGGGCGACGGGGATATGCGGCAAAGCGGCACGGCACCGATGGCGCGCTGGCTGTCGGCGCTGCCGGTCGCGCTGATGTTTCTGACCCGACTGCCGCTGCGCGCGCCGAAGGCGGAACTGGCCGTCGCCGTCGCCGCCTTCCCCGTGGTCGGGCTGGTCGTCGGCGTACTGGGCGGTGCCGGATACTGGCTGGCGACGACCATTGGTCTTTCGCCCGCGATCGCCGCGTTCCTGGCGCTGGCCGTCACCGTGATCGCCACCGGCGCCCTGCACGAAGACGGGTTGGCCGATTCGGCGGACGGCCTGGCCGGGGCCACGCGCGAAGACAGCATCCGCATCATGCGCGACAGCCGGTCGGGCGGCTATGGCGTGCTGGCGATGGTGTTCAGCGTGGGTCTGCGGGCCGCTGCCCTGGCCACGCTGGGCGGGCCGCTGCCGGTGCTGCTGG
>JAHELM010000247.1 GCA_024644185.1 Rhodospirillales bacterium
GCCCATGATTCCGACCCCTTCAACCGCTGGCAGGCGGGGCAGGATATCGCGCTGGGCCTGTTGGCGCGCATGACGCGGGCGATCGCGCAGGGCAAGCCCGGGCGGCCCGATCGCCGGTTCGTCGAGGCCATGGGCCGTGTCCTTGAGGATGAGGCGCTGGATCCGGCCTTCGCCGCCGAGATGCTGACCCTGCCATCGGAAGAGGCGGTCGCCGACCGGCTGGAGACGATCGACGTCGAGGCCGTTCACGCCGCGCGCGAAGCCCTGCGCCGCGCCATCGCCAGTACCCTGAAACAGCCGATGCGCGACGCCTGGCACCGGCTGGCCGGCAACGACCCGGACGCCACCGATGCCGCCGCCGCCGGACGCCGGGCGTTGAAGAACCGGGTGCTGTATTATCTGGTGGCGACCGGCGACCCCGAAATCGACGCGCTGTGCCACCGCCAGTCCCAGACCGCCGGAACCATGACCGATTCGATTGCGGCGCTGGCCCTGCTGGCACATGGCAACGCCCCGCAGCGTCGTCAGGCGCTGGCCGATTTCCGGCAGCGCTGGGCATCCGATCCGCTGGTGCTGGACAAGTGGTTTGCCGTGCAGGCGATGTCGCCGCGGCCCGACACGCTGGACCGCGTGCGCGACCTGATGCGCGACGCGGCGTTTTCGTTGCGCAATCCGAACAAGGTGCGGGCGCTGATCGGCGCCTTCGCCCAGCTCAACCCGCTGCGCTTCCACGCAGCCGATGGGGCCGGCTATGCCTTCCTCGCCGATACGGTGCTGGAACTGGACGCCATGAACCCGCAGATCGCCGCCCGGCTGCTCACCGGCTTTGGCCGCTGGCGCCATTTCGACGAGAACCGGCGCGCCTTGATGCAGGCCGCGCTGGAACGCGTGCTGGCCGGGCAAGGCCTGAGTCGCGACACCTACGAAATCGCCCGCAAGACGCTGGGCTGAATCACGCCTTCGCGCTGGGCCGGGCGGAAACCTTCGCGTGCCAGGTCTTGAGCGCGGCCAGCGTGTCGGGCGGGGCGATCTGGCAGGCGGCGGCGGCGAAGTCGATCGTCACCAGGGCGTGGATATCGGCGCCGGTGAAGCGGCGGCCGGCGACGAATTCGCTGTCCCGCAACCGCCGGTCCAGCATCTCCATGAACAGCGCGGTGCGCTTGCGGCCGCGCACGGCCAGTTCGGGGATCTGGGCGAAGGGCACGGTGCCCGGAACCGCGCGGTCGCGAAACCGCTCGACCCCGTTGCGCAGGGCCTCCGCCACCGCCTGGTAGCCTTCCAGTTCGATGCGGCGGATCCATTCCTCGACGATCCCCCGGTCGAAGGCGTCAGTACCCAGTAGCGGCGGTTCGGGGTGGATTTCCTCGAGATAGCGCCAGATGGCCAGGCTGTCGCAAAGCCGCCTTCCGTCCTCCAGTTCCAGAACCGGAACGGTACAGTTCGGGCTGATCGCGCGGAACGAATCGCTGAACTGCGCCATCTCGCGCACATTGACGCTGATCAGTGCCAGCGGAATGCCCTTCTCGGCGGCGAATACCCGTACCCGGCGCGGACTGGGCGACAGGGCAAAATCATAAAGCTTCAGCATCGGGCCCCCTCTCGTGGCGATGGCCCGATCATATCCGCCCGCCGGCGAAAGAATACCCCCTAATCGGAGAATCCGCGTATGGCCGCCAGCACCCGCGAAGCCGTGGTGACCCAGCACGCCGCAGCGAAAACGAGCGCCAGAATGACGAAATGCCCCGGCAGCAGGGAGAAGGCGACGAACGCCAGAATGGTTTCCGTCCCCTCGGTAAGTCCGCCCAGATAGAACAGCGATTTCGACCCGGCAATCGCCGTCGTGACGCCGCGCTTGGCGGCGAACACCGCATAGGCCAGGAAGCTGCTGCCGGTCCCGACGAAGCTGAGTATCAGGAAGGCGCCGGCCACCGCATGCGCGGGATCGGCAACGACGAAGCCGAACACCCAGGCGCTGTACAGGATGAAATCGCAGACGATGTCCAGATAACCGCCGACATCGGTTGGCCCGGCGGCGCGCGCCACGGCCCCGTCCAGCCCGTCCAGCACGCGGTTGGCCAGAATCAGCGCCAGCCCCAGACCATACTGACCGGTGGCCAGGACCGGCACCGCCGCCAGCCCGACGGCAAATCCGGCCAGCGTTACCGTATTCGCCGAAATACCATGCGCCGCCAGCGCACGGCCAATCCGGTTCAGCGGCGGGTCTATAAGCGGCCGGACGGCTTTGTCGAGCATGGCTTTCTTCCGGTACGACGGTCTGGCGACACTATACAGGACGTGGTCGCATTCGCCGAATCGCAAGCGCCCGCCGTCCCGCCATATCGGCGCGCTTAACGATTCTTCAGTGTTTTTGCGGCAGTATCGGGCGGTGTCGGACGCGGTTCGACGGGACCGGACGATTCCGGCGGGGGATAGAAGACCAGACCATGGCGATCACCATGAACGAACGGCTGATGACCGCGATATTCCTGCGCAAGGGCGGCGAAGGCCACCGGACGCGCCTGTTCGACAATCTGGCGGCGCGAGAGCAGTCGACGCTGCTGCGCGCGGCGCAACTTGAGCCGGGCGAAACCGCGGTCGTCGGCCACGTCGCCGACCATTCCGAATGGTGCATGATCACCACGCGGCGGTTGATCTGGAAGAACAAGGACGGTTCCGGAAGCGTCGAACTGGCAGGAATCCGCCGCATCGTCCACGACATGGTCGCCGACATCCAGAATGGCCGCTGGGACAAGAACCAGTGGCAGGATCTGCGGATCGAGGACGAGACCGGCCAGGTCGCGACGCTGATGCTGGAGGAAGGGCGGCCGTTCTTCGCCGTCTGGAACCTGCTGCACCGGGCGAAGCTGCGGTTGGCCCGCGACGGCGCCGATACGCCGCGGCTCAAACAATCCGCCTGATCCACCGGAAAAACGGCGTTCCGCCCGGACAATCCGGCGATCACGCAGAATTTTCTTTCGGGCGCCCGCGCAAACCGTCACCATCCGGGCGGAGCCATTAGTGGTACGACCGGAAGGCCAAGGCGCATGACCGACATCGTCAAGACCGACATCTGCGTCATCGGCGCGGGATCCGGCGGGTTGACCGTCGCCGCCGGCGCGGCGCAGATGGGCGCCCGCGTCGTCCTGATCGAAAAGGCCGAGATGGGAGGCGACTGCCTGAACACCGGCTGCGTGCCGTCGAAGGCGCTGCTGGCCGCCGCGCAGACGGCCCAGACTATCCGCGAAGCCGGAAAGTTCGGGATCGCCGCGGCGGAACCGGAGATCGACTTCGCCCGGGTGCGCGCCCATGTCCGCGGAATCGTCGACGAAATCGCGCCGATGGATTCGCAGGAACGCTTCGAAGGGCTGGGCGTGCGCGTGATCCGCGCCCCGGGACGTTTCACCGGCCCGCGCGAGGTGGCGGCCGGGAGTCTGCGCATCCACGCCCGGCGCTTCGTCATCGCCACCGGATCCTCGCCGGCGATCCCGGACATTCCGGGCATCGAGCTGGTGCCTTTCCTGACCAACGAGACGATTTTCGATCTCGACCGCCGGCCGGGGCATCTTGTCGTCGTCGGCGGCGGGCCGATCGCCGTCGAACTGGCGCAGGCCTTCCGCCGGCTGGGATCGCGGGTGACGATCCTGCAGCGCAGCCGCCTGTTGCGCCGCGACGATTCCGAAGCGGTGGATGTCGTGCGCCGCCGCCTGTTGGCCGAGGGCGTGGCGATTCGCGAAGGCGCCAATATCCGCGAGGTGCGCGGCGAGGCCGGCGGTCTGGCCGCGGTCGTCGAAACCGCCGATGGGCGGGTGGAGACGGTCGAGGGTACGCATCTGCTGGTCGCCGCCGGCCGCATTGCGAACACCCGCGATCTGGGGCTTGCCGAAGCGGGAATCGAGACCACCCCGCACGGCATCGCGCTGGATGCGCGGCTGCGCACGACGAACAAGCGCGTCCATGCCATCGGCGACGTCGCCGGGCTGCTGAACTTCACCCATGTCGCCGGCTATCACGGCGGCATCGTGCTGCGCAACGCGCTGTTCAACCTGCCGGCCAGGGCGCGCCACGATGCCGTGCCCTGGGTGACCTATAGCGACCCGGAACTGGCGCATGTCGGGCTGACCGACCGTCAGGCGACGGAGGGCGAGGACGGCATCAACGTGCTGCGCTGGAGTTTCCATGAAAACGACCGGGCCCGCGCGGAACGGGCGACCGACGGTTTCATAAAGGTCGTCACCGACCGCAAGGGCCGCATCCTCGGCGCCACCATTGTCGGCCGCCATGCCGGCGAATTGATCCTGCCCTGGGTTCTGGCGGTTGGCCGGCGCGAGAAGATCGGCGCCATGGCCGGCGTCATCGCCCCCTATCCGACCCTGTCGGAGGTCTCCAAGCGCGCTGCCGGCAGCTATTACGCGCCCAAGCTGTTCAGCGACCGCATCCGCCGCGTGGTGTCCGTCCTGCAGCGATTCTGAACGCCGTAAACCCTTGCCTTGGTCCGGCTTCTCGTGCAAGTTCCACAAAAATAATACTGGCGTATGGAGTTGTTGCAGCTTGGTCTATCTGTCGAACGCGCATGGTTGGGCCATGATCGCGTGTTCGGCATGCGGCAGCTTTGACCGCATGCCGCCCAAACCGCTTGGCGTGGCGCCATGAGCTGGAAATTCTGGCAATCCCGGCCGGCGGCACGGACCGGCGACACAGTCCGCGAGAGCGAGGCGCGCCTGCGCGCGGTCGTCGACACCGTGGTCGACGCGATCGTCGTGATCGACGAGGCGGGGCATATCCTGGATTTCAACCCAGCGGCCGAACGTATCTTCGGCTATGCCGCCGCGGAAGTTATCGGACGCAATGTCAGCCTGCTG
>JAHELM010000248.1 GCA_024644185.1 Rhodospirillales bacterium
GTTGCTGAAGCTGGTGGTCACCTGCTCCACCCGCTCGGCCTCGCGCAGCTTGTTCTCCTGCTGGCGAAGTTGATCGGCGGCCAGTTCCTTGCCCTTGGCCAGATAGTCGGCGAGCACGGCGAGCGCCGCGCCAACCACCCCGAATTCGTCGCGCCGGCCCTTGTCGAGCACAAGCCTGACCCTGGCGGCGCCGAGATCGGCGGCGGCATAGTCGGACAGGGTGCCGATGTCCTGCTGGACCAGCGCAATCGATCCGCCGATCGTGCGGAACAGAAAGAACGCCCCACCGATCCCGAACAACAGGGCCGCGCCGCTCAGCAGTCCGACCAGAACCAGCAGGCGCGCATTCGCCTCGCCGATACCGCCGGCGTGATGCACCAACTCGTCGAGACCTTCCCGCGTATGCGCCTCGGCGAAGGCGACCAGTTCGTCGGTGCTGTCGGTCATCTTCTGGGCAACGGCATCGAACTGCCCCATCAGCTTGTTGCCCTCGCCAGGGCCGAAATCCACGTAGGTCTGGGCCATGCGGCGGCCGTTCTCGTAATAGGGCGCGAAATCGCGCTCGATCCGGTCGAACAGCGGCACCGCGTCCCCCAGCGCCTGCCGCGACGCCAGATCCCGCGCGGCGGCGACGTCGGCGCGGAACTTGTCGGCGAACTGCCCGGCGACCTTGAACCCGTCGTCCATGCCGTCCATCCCGCGCGTCGCCGAGACGTCGGTCAGCCATTGCTGCACCTGGACGACATCGAACTTGATTTCCTTGATCGTCATCAGGAAGGGGACTTCCAGGTCGGCGGTGCGCCGGACGTCGGCGGCGGCCTCGTCCAGGCTGTCCTGGGCAATCTGCAAATTCACGAAAACGGTGCCGGCGGCGATGGCGAACATTCCCACCACCAGCGACAGGACGATAATGACTTTGGCCTTAAGGGTCATGGCGCTCTCCCAAATACATTCCGGGCCGGGCCTGACGGCCCGGCAGCGCTAACCCTTTCGCTCGCGGCACTTGTTTTTGTTCGCGCAACCGAATTGTATCGATGCGCGACCGGATCAAAATCCGGGACCTGACCATCCCTATAGTTTATCGGATGGCCGGCCTTTGATCTATGTCAGTCAGTATATTGATTTGATTGCTAACTATTCGTTAACGGTCGCCCGAAATTCCGATGGGCCGGCCGCTCAGGCGGTCTTGACCGCCGCGACGAATCCGTCGATTTCGCCGCGAAGCTGCTCGGCCCGGCGGGCCAGGTCGGCGGATGCCTGGTGGAGCTGAGCCGAGGCGGCGCCGGTTTCCCCGGCCACGCGGCTGACCCCGTCGATATTCGCTGAAACCTCGCCGGTGCCGCGAGCGGCCTCGCTGACGTTGCGGCCGATATCGGCCATTGCCGATTCCTGCCTTTCGACCGAAGCGGCGATCCCGTCGGCAATCGTGCTCAATTCCCCGATCGTGCCGCGGATCGATTCGATGACGCCGACCGCGCCCTGCGTCTGCTCCTGTACCCGGCCGACCTGCCCGGCGATCTCCTCGGTCGCCTTCGCCGTCTGGTTGGCGAGGTTCTTGACCTCCTGCGCCACCACGGCAAAGCCCTTGCCCGCATCGCCGGCCCGCGCCGCCTCGATGGTGGCATTCAGCGCCAGCAGGTTGGTCCGGCCGGCGATCCGGTTGATCAGTTCCACCACCTCGGTGATGCGCAGCGCGGCATCCGAAAGACCCTGGATCACCGCGTCGGTGCGCTCGGCATCGGCCGCGGCCAGCGCGGCGATCTTCGCCGATTGCCGGGCTTCCTGCCCGATTTCGCCGATCCATTCACCCAGTTTCTCCGAAGCCCTGGCGGCCTGCTGGACGTTCCGCGAAGCCTGTGCGGCGGCGCCCGCGACCTGGGCTGCCCGATGGCTGTTGCGGTCGGCGGCTTGCGTCATCGCGGCGGCGGTTGCTTCCAACTCGCCCGAGGCCTTCGCCACGGCCCTGATGATCTCGCCGGCCTTGCCGGTGAAGGCGGCGGAAATACGCTCCATGCGCTCGCCCTGGCGCAACTGGTCGGCGATCCGCTGCTCTTCGCCGCGCGCCAGCGTCTTGCCCTCGACCAGGAACCCGGCGAGAACGCCCAGGGATTCGCCGATCTCGCCGAACTCGTCCTGGCGCCGGCCGTCGGCCAGGGTCAGGGATATGGCGTCGGTTTCGCCTTGTTCGGCCCCCGCATAGGCCGTCAGGGTGCCGATATCGCGCCGGGTGGATGCGATGCTGTCGCGGATCCTGCGATAGAGCGTGATCGCGCCCCATAATGCGATGGTCAGGCCGACCCCGGTGAAGCCGAGGACCAGCCAGGCGAGGATCGTGTTCGCCATGCCGAGCCACGCCGCGTCGGTATTCAGGCTGGCCGCATTCCCCAACGCCGTTTTCGCGGCATGGGCGGCGAAGGCGCCGGCGGCATCCGTCAGGGCGTCGGCGGGATCCCTCCGCTCGCGTTCGACCGTATCCAGCAGGCGGGTCGCTTCTGCATCGCCGGCGGCGCGCAGAAGGTCCCGGGCCCTGTCGATGGCGGCGGCCAGATCGGCGCCGCCGCTGTCGTCGCCCAGGGTCAGGCGCACGGCCGCAAGCTGGATATCCCGGGCGGCGACCAGCAGCGGCAGTTCGCGGCCATCCAGCTTCGCGGCATCCGCGCCGATCGCCGCCAGATAGGTCTGCCCGAGCTGCAATCCCGCGA
The DNA here is from genome assembly GCA_024644185.1 of Rhodospirillales bacterium. Lineage (GTDB taxonomy): Bacteria > Pseudomonadota > Alphaproteobacteria > UBA8366 > JADFVY01 > JAHELM01. The sequence goes on from JAHELM010000248.1 coordinate 2,703, forward strand.
AAACGGTGGTTCCAGCCGCGAAAATCAATGCGATCAGGAACACCAGAACGCGGATGACGTTGCCCTTGAGCGTCATGTATTCACGAACCTCACACGAATGACCGACCGCAAGCGGGGGCGGTCGTGACGTTCCAGCCCTCTCGCCTGGCGTCGTCTTAAAGGATGCGGGGTTACCACGCGGTAAATGCGACGGGCGCCTATTCCGGCGTGCCCAGGCCACCGCCGCCGGGAAGCTCCAGAACCACCGCATCGCCGGCCGGGACGATCTGCTTGCCCTTGCCCTTCAGGCGGCGGCCGGACGCCAGGTGGATGGCGCCGGCGGCCCCGTTCGCGCCGCCATCGCGGCCGCGCGCCGGGTGGTCGATCCGGTCGAACAGGGCGAAGATGGCGAAGGGCGCGCCTTCCGCATGGGCGATCTCGATCACCTGGCCGTCGCCGCCGCGATAGCGCCCGGCGCCGCCGGAACCCTCGCGGTATTCCTTGCGGCGGAAGATCACCGGGGCGATCGATTCCGTGATCTCCACCGGTGTGTTGCGCACCCCCGAAGGAAAGGCGGTGGCGCTGAGCCCGTCGGCGCCCGGCCGCGCGCCGGTGCCGCCGGAATGAAAGATGGTCACCGAAAACGGCGTCGCGTCGCCGTAATCCTGGTCGCCGGTGACGCCGCGTCCGCCCAGCAGCATCGGATTCCACAGGCTGGATGCGCCCTCGGCCGGGGCGCGGCCGGGCGCGGCCTGTTCCAGGCAGCCCAGCACCACGTCGGGCAGCATCTGGCCGACCACATGGCGCACCGTCACCGCCGCCGGGCGGGGCGCGTTCAGGATGCAGCCCTCGGGCGCCGTCACCCGGATCGGCGCCAGCGATCCGGCATTGTTCGGAACCCGGTTGCCGACGACGCAGCGGATGCCGAAGCTGGCATAGGCCTGGGCATAGGTCAGCGGCACGTTGATGCCACGGTTCGACATCGGCGAGGTGCCGGCGAAATCCACGTCGATGCCGTCGGCGGCGATGGTCATCCGCGCCCGCAGCGTGACCGGCCGGTCATAGCCGTCCACGGCCATCTCGTTTTCATAGATTCCCGACGGCAGCCGGGCGATCTCGGCCAGCATGGCGACGCGCGAGGTTTCGACAATGCGGTCGCCGACGGCGTCAAGGTCGTTCAGCCCGAATTCGTCCATCAGTTCGACCAGCCGCTTCCCGCCGACGGCGTTGCAGGCGGTCAGCGAGTAGAGGTCGCCGATCACCTGCACCGGCTCGCGCACATTCGCCCGGACGATGTCGAACACCGCCTCCACCGGCCGGCCGGCATCGAACAGCCGCAGCATCGGCACGCACAGGCCTTCCTCGTAGACCTGGCCGGCATCGGGTCCGAAGCCGGGTCCGCCGATATCCACCACATGCACCGTGCAGGCAAACAGCGCCACCGCGGCGTCGCCCCGGAACACCGGCGTGACCACCGTGAAGTCGAACAGATGGCCGGTACCCAGCCACGGATCGTTGGTCACGAACACGTCGCCGTCGCGCATGGTCGCCAGCGGATATTTCTCGAGGAAGAACCCGACCGAGGCAGCCATGGCGTTGACATGGCCGGGTGTCCCGGTCACCGCCTGGGCCAGCATCCGCCCGCGCGTGTCGAACAGCCCGGCCGACAAATCGCCGGCCTCGCGCACGGTGGTCGAGAATGCGGTGCGGATCAGCGCCTGCGCCTGCTCCTCGACGATGGCGATGAAGCGGTCCCAGATCACCTGGTCGCGGATGCCGGCGGCGGTGGCGCCCGTGGCCGGGCGCGATGCCGCGCCGTCGCGTTCGAGAATCAGGTCGCCGGCGGCATTGACGCGCGCCCGGAAACCCTCGGGGAGGATCGTCGTGGTCTGCGCCTCGCCGATCGCCGCCGGCCCTTCCGGCAGCACCGTCCCGGCAGCCAGCCCGGCGCGATCGTACAGCGCCGCCGCCACCGCCCGCCCGGCGCCGGGAAACCGGATATCCCGGCTGCCGGCGGGCCGGCCCGGTTGCGCCCGCGGCGCATCTTCGTCGCGCACTGGTGCAAGGGGTTCCGCGGATACCGCCGATACCGTCGCCGACCAGGTCAGCACCTCGATGTCGAGACCGGGTACCAGGCGGCCGTATTGCCGTTCGTATTCGCGCTCG
>JAHELM010000249.1 GCA_024644185.1 Rhodospirillales bacterium
CTTCCTGAATTGACAAGAAAAAAAGCGTGCGATGTCTGAAAAGCGAGCACAGGCATACGATACTCCTGCTCGTCCCGTTTTCGGAGATGCCAAATTAGGCAGGGCTCATACCTCGAATTATTCGCGGCGGTACCGCCTCTCGGGAAACTCCGTCACGAAATCGCGCGCATGGCCGTTGCCCCCACGGATAGCGATGCCTTTGGCATTGTGCGATGACGATCCGGGCGCCGGGATAAATTGTCATGACACGCTCCTGCCCTTGTCCGACAACCCGGCGCCGCCGGTCGCCACCAGCGCCGCGACCATGACGGAACAAGGATATCCCGGCGTTTTGCGTCATTCACCGTCCCATGACACGCGAAACGATTTCGACGCGGCAAAGAGATTCATCCATTCGGCGAAACAAGCTACGCATATGCGATCGAACGCCGAAATCTATTTTCCGGAAACCCGTAAACTCACTATTCCGCAAGACGCTGCGCGGAATAATTAGGTCTGTATATTTCCAGGATACCTCCATTTTACATCGCAACTCTCCGCAAAGCGGGCTATGCACGGGTGGCGATCCTCAACTATGATTGCGTCGGATTGTCTGGCATCGGGCAACCGGGGGAGGGAAGCATGTTGGTTGCAGCGTGGTCCTGGGTGGCGATTTGGCGCCGGGCGCTTCTGGTTCTGCTGGCGATTGCCGGAACGCCGGCACAATTACTTGCGGCGACGGAACTGCCGGATCCCGGCGACGACCGTCTGGCCGAATTGCACGCCCTCGACCTTGACGCCGCCTTCGCCGCGGTGGCGGCGGGAATCCGTTTCGAGCCCTATGCCGGCATCCTGCGCGGACCGGCCGCCACGGCGCTGGCGCGCGGCGGCAATGCCGACGACCAGGCGCTTCTGCTGGCCGATATCCTGAAGGGCAAGGGCTATCGCGTGCGGTTTGCCCAAGGCACGCTTTCGGGTGAGAATCTGGCAACGCTGATTCGCGGCATGTATCCGCCTTCCCTGCCGCAAATGAGCACGCCGCCCGCATATGGCCCCTTCGATCCGACGCAGGACAAGGCGTTGCTGGCGATCGCCGCCAACCATGTGTGGCTGGAGGTCGACCAGGGCGACGGAACCTGGCTACCGATGGACCCGTCCTTCCCTCGCGCCCGCATCGGCGAGGCCTATGCGACGGCGACGGCGCGGTTCGACACACTGCCCGAGACCGGATACCAGCAGCTTGTCGGGATCCTGCAGGAGGAAACCGCCGACGGGAAAACCCGTGTTCTCGGTCGCTTCGAGGGGCCCGTTGCCGAATTCGGTCTGCGGCCGCTGTCGCTGCTGATCCTAGGAACGCCCCTGGTCAAGGCACCCGACAAGCCGGCCAAGGCGGGCGCCGGAGATATGTTCAATGCGGCACTGTCCGGCGAACAGCCGGAGCAGCCCACGACCGAGGAGGCAGGCGAGCCGGCGGCGGCGGGCGTGCGGTACGGCGCCAGTTTGCGGCGCGGGGCCGAGTCGATCTCCATGGGCGGCAGCGTGGTGCTCGACGCCAATCCGGACAGTGAAATCCGGCGGCAATGGCTGCGCCTGGAGATCGGCTTGCCGGGTGCCGCGCCGCGGGTTGTCGAGCGCGATCTGTATGTTGCCGATGCGCCCGGCATCGATGGGGCGCGGCCGGTACTCTACCGTCGCTACGCGATCGCCGTGCTGGCAGGGCCGATCGATCCGTCCGTGGTTGCGGCATATCTCGTCCAGGCACGCAATACGGTCGATGTGGCGGCCATGCAGCAGCAAGTCGAGGCGCTGGCTGGCACGGGATCCAGCGATGTCGGTACGTTGCGGGAAATCACCGCGCTGGATGATGAAATCGGTACGCTGACCGGCCATTGGCTCGGTCTTTCGCTGGGGTCCGAGATTGGCGCGCTGACCAGACGACTGGCTCTCAACAACGGCGTGACCTATGCGCAGGCGGTGCCACGTATCGTGATCGTCTCCCTCGAAGGGGAGCCCGGTACCGAGGCGACCTACCGTACCGCGATCGACCTTCGGCTGGACGAGGTCGAGGCCTGGCCCTATCCGGGCCATGCGGCGCGCGCCAGCGAACATTTCCAGACCGCGCGGGGACTGCAGGACAGTATGCTGGAAGGCCGTTTCCTGGAGCGGGTTCTCGGCGTCAGCGACGCTGCCAGCACGATGAATCTGATCGCGCGGGTGGAAGGCGGACAGGCCGCTCTGCTGTCCTTCGGTCCCGGCCAGGCCGATCAGCTCGACCGTATCGAAGATCTGTCGCCTTACGCGCGCCGTCTGATCGAGCAGAGCCTGAAGGGCGGGCGCGAAGTGATCGTGCCCCCGCGCCCGGTGCAATTGGCGGGTCGCGACAGGCTGGGTTGGTGGGAACGCGACCCACTTACGGGGCGGATGATCGGCGTAATGGACGACGGGCTGCACCAGGCCATGACCGAATATTCGGTCAACACCGAAAAGATCGGCCTGGACGACCAGACGGGAATGGTCATCGGCGCCATCGTCGGTTCCACGACGACGCAGATATTGATCGCCAACAAGGTTCTGGAATACGGCGAGATGACCGCCGAGATGGCATCCGACATCATGAAGCAGATCAAACAGCTGAAATGCATGTCCTGTCCCGAGGCGAAAGCCAAGGTCAAGGCTGCCGCCAGCGGCGGCGAGGATGACGATTGCTTCATAATCAAGAAAGATGAGGGGTTGGAAGCCAAGCCCATTTCGTTCTGTGAGCAATACACACGGGGCATGACTTGCGCGGCTTCCGACATTCTTTCCGGTTACACGGAGTCCGGATCCGTGGGTTTCCAGGCCGAGTTGAAGATCGATTTGCAGATGCCGTGTGACGATTGAAAACAGGGATTTGCGCATGCTCCGCGTCGTGACGAAGTTCAGCACCCTTGCGTTCCTCGCTCTCTTGTTGCCGGGCGGAAACGCCGCCGCCGAGGACTGGCGGGATCCCTTCCTGACCGGCGACCCGGCGCTCTATCCGGCGCCGCGGCCGGTCGAGACCGTGACGCGTGCCGCTGAAATCCGCATCAATCCGTCGATGGCGGCGGTGCCGGCAGGAATCGCGGCGGTGGGCGGCGGTGCCAATGGCGGTGCGCGCATCGAGGTTCTGGGGGTCATTCGCAGCGAGGAAATCGCCGGGGTGCCGGCGCCCGAGGGCATGGAGGCGGTGGTTCTGGTCACGCGCTGGGAGAATATTCATCCCAAGGCGCTGATCGAAAAGAGCAAGCTGGAGAATGGCGCCGACCGGACCCAAGGGGCCGGGGCGTTGTCGGCCGGCGGAAGCGGCGACAAGTCCGAGGACATGGTGGAGATGGACGTCGCCTATGTCGTGCCCATGGCCGGCCGGCATCTTTGGCTGGTTGCCGGTGGCGAGGCCTGGGGACTGCGGCCTGAAAGCGCGTCCTTGCCGCATGGCGCCGATCCGCTGAAACCGATCGGGATTAAACGTTTCGGCGAAACCCGCGAGGTTCGCCTCGCCTGGTTTGTGCCCAAGGGACTGGCCGATCTGGAATTGCGCCTGTTCGATTACGAGAACGGCCATATCGCGGTAGCGGCGGCGGGCGATGCGGCAAAGGCGGCGGCGCCTCGCCCGGCGAAGCCGGTCGATACCGGCGCCATCGGCGAGATGAAGGTCTCGGTACTTGGCCTGACCATGACGGACGAGTATGCCGGCCAGAAGGCGCCGGAAGGCTGGCGCTATGCGCTGGTCGATCTGCTGGGCCTGGGCACGGCGAAGCAGGGCGACATGGGCGCGCTGATCCAGCTCGACCCGACCAAATACGCCTGGCTGATGGGCGATGGCGGCGTGCTGCGCTATGGCCTGCCGCCGGAAGACGGCTCACCCCTCCTGGTGTTCACCCCGGAAATTCCGCGCCGGCAGACCATCGCCTTCCTGGTGCCGGCGACGGAGGAGAATTTCCGCATCGGCCTGCGCGGGCGCGCCGACGTGGCGGCGATCCGGGCAACGGCGCTGGATCCGGCCGCGGTTCCGGAAACGGTCTACCGCGTGACCGATCCCGGTGCGCTGGTGCTGGGCTTGGTCGGGCTGCGTTGGGAGGGCGAGGCGCTGGTCGCCGATTTTCTGGCGACGCCGGAAAGCGGCGGCAAGGGGGTGGAGATCGACGTCGTCGGTCAACTCGCGCTGGTGGCGGGCGATGCCGCCTTCCAGCCCGACGCCAGTCTGACGCGACGGCTGTACCGCCAGCCGCCGGCGCCCTTCGTCCTGCCGCCGGGGACAGCGGTACGTTTCGAAGTTGCCTTCCCCCTGCTCGGGGATGCGGTGCCGACCCAGTTGAATTACAAGGGGTTTGCCGGCAAGGGAAGTTTTCCTCTCGACGGCCAGACGATCGCCGGAACCCGTGGCGCGGCCGGTGACGGCTTGGCGGCGGGGGAACTGCCGGCGATCGTACCGAAACCGGTGGCGATCGAACCGGCGGCCCCGGCGCCTGGAACCGTCTCCGTTTCCGAGAGCCCGGCTTCGGCGGGTGAGCCGTCACCCGATACCGCGGCGGCCGCGGCGCCGGACGCCTTCCGGCCGCCGATGGAGACGCCGACGCTGATGCCGCTGACCCTGCCGCCCTTCGACGGCGCCGCGGCAACGGCCGAGGTGGAGCCAAACCAGAAAATAGAGGAGGCGACGCCGCTTGGCGTCGGCCTTGCGGCGACTGGCCAGATGGCCGGTAAGGATGACGAGGACTGGTTCGCCTTCACGGTCGACGGCGAGCCACAGCTCTGGACCATCGAGGGATCGGGTCCGGGCATCGGTCGGATTACCG
>JAHELM010000250.1 GCA_024644185.1 Rhodospirillales bacterium
GCGCCGCCGCCGCCGATCTGGAATTCGAGACCGCGGCGCGGCTGCGCGACGAAATCAGGCGGCTGGAAGCCTTCGATCTGGAGATGCCGGTCGGCGCCCTGCCCCTCGACCCGGCGATTGTCGCCGGCATGGCCGGACGCGACCGTGGCGGGGCGGGTCGGAAAGGGGCGGCGGCGAAGCCGCGGGCGAAAGGGCGCCGCCAGCGCCGATAGGGCTTTCCAAGCGGCCTGTTCGCACTATAGTTTCCAAGACGTGAACTCTTTTCGCGCATGCTGGAGGAGCCGATGAATCGATCGGACCAGCCGCTTTCGATCGTGCAGCGCGCCTATCGCTGCTTCGAGACCGGCGACATGTCGGGGCTGATGGCGCTGATCGACGCCGAGCTCGACTATATCGAGCCGGGCCAGCCGGCGCAGATTCCCTGGGCCGGACATTTCAAGGGCCTGGAAGGGTTCGCCCAGTGGCTGACCACCAACCAGGAGCATCTGGACGACAGCCGCATCCTGCCGGAGGATTTCGTCACCGAGGGCAACCGGGTGGTCATGTTCGGCCGAATCTCGGCCAGGGTGCGCCGGACCGGCCGGCCCTTCGACAGCCATCTGGCCATCGCCTTCACTGTCGCCAACGGGCGATTGCGCACGATCCGCGTCTATCAGGACACCGCCGCGCTACGCGACGCGATGGCCTGACCCGGGGCTTGACCCGGCGCGGCGGATAATGCCCGGTGAAACGCCCTCCCTCCAGCCGACCGGATTCCTGAAACCCCATGCTTGCCGGCTTCCTGTCCTTTCTGCGCCTGGTCCTGGGAAGTCTGCGCGATCTGGCGCCGATCCTGCTGGTGATCGCCTTCTTCCAGATCGTCGTGTTGCAGCAGCCCTTCCCGGATCTGGAGCGCATCGCGGTTGGCGTGGTTCTGGTCATGCTGGGTCTGACGCTGTTCATCCAGGGGCTGGAGATGGGGCTGTTCCCGATCGGCGAATCGATGGCGCATGCCTTCGCCCGCAAGGGCAGTCTCGCCTGGCTGCTGGGTTTCGCCTTCTGCCTGGGCTTCGGCACCACGGCGGCGGAACCGGCGCTGATCGCCGTCGCCGCCGCGGCGGCGCGCGCCATGAGCAAGAGCGGCGTCCTGCCCGATGACGGGGCGGCGCAGGCGTCCTATGCCCTTGGGCTGCGCCTGACCGTGGCGGTCTCGGTGGGCGCGTCGCTGGTGCTCGGCGTCATCCGCATCCTCAAGGGCTGGCCGGTGCATACGATCATTATCGGCGGCTATGTCATCGTGGTGATCCTGACCTTCCTGGCGCCGCCGGAAATTATCGGCGTGGCCTACGATTCCGGCGGGGTGACCACATCGACCGTCACCGTGCCGCTGGTCGCCGCGCTGGGCGTCGGCCTGGCCTCGTCGATCCGCGGCCGCAACCCGCTGACCGACGGATTCGGCCTGATCGCCTTTGCCAGCATGTTTCCGATGATCTTCGTCATGCTCTACGGGATGATCGCATGACGGATTTCCTGCATCACCTGTGGAACACCGCGCTGGCGACCGGGCTCGACGTCGCGCCGATCGTCGCCATCCTGGCCTTCTTCCAGATTGCCGTGCTGCGCCGCCGGCCGCCGAACCTGCGCCGCATCGTCATCGGCGCGGTCTATGTGCTGATCGGCCTGACCCTGTTCCTGGTCGGGCTGGAGGAAGCGCTGTTCCCGATCGGCGAGATCATGGCGCGGCAGTTGACCGACCCGGCCTTCCTGGGCGTCGCCGCCGCCGAGGCCGGCTGGCGCGACTATCTGTGGGTCTATGTCTTCGCCGCCGCCATCGGCTTCGCCACCACGGTCGCGGAACCGTCGCTGCTGGCGGTGGCGCTGAAGGCGCATCAGGTGTCGGGTGGCACGGTCTCGGTCTGGGGCCTGCGCATCACCGTGGCCATCGGCGTCGCCTTCGGGGTGGCGCTGGGCACCTACCGGATCGTCACCGGCACGCCGCTTTACTGGTATATCGTCGGCGGCTATGCGCTGCTGATCCTGCAGACCTGGCGTGCGGTGCGGGTGGCCGGCGATATCGTGCCGCTGGCCTACGATTCTGGCGGGGTGACGACATCGACCGTCACCGTGCCCCTGGTTGCCGCGCTGGGCCTCGGCCTGGCCTCCACCATTCCCGGGCGCAGCCCGGCCATCGACGGATTCGGGTTGATCGCCTTTGCAAGCCTGTTTCCGATGATTTCCGTGTTGGGATACGCTGATCTTGCCGCCTGGCGGAAACGCAGGCGCGCCGCCCTGGGCAAAGACGGGGCGGAGGAAGGAAGGAAACCGAAATGAGATTCAAGCTGATCATGGCCTTGACCGACGACACCCATACCGAGGCCATCCTGAAGGCGGCGCGCGAGGCCGGTGCCACCGGCTGCACCGTCATCACCAGTGCCCGCGGCGAGGGGCTGCGGCCGGAGAAGACCTTTCTGGGTCTCGATCTGGCCGGGCAGCGCGACCTGCTGCTGTTCCTGGTTGCCGAACCGCTGGCGCGCGATATTCTCGAGACGATCTCGAGGGCCGGCCGTTTCGAGGAGACGCCGGGCGCCGGCATCGCCTTCCAGGTCGGCATCGAGGACGCTGTCGGCCTGTCGACGCAGATGAAGACCCTGTCCCATGAAATCGAAGAGCAGATATGAAACAGGAACCCTATATCCCGGTCTCGGCGGTGATGACGCGGACGGTGCACACGGTCGACAGCATGGCGACCGTGCGTCAGGCGATGGAAAAGATGGCGGCGGCGAAGGTGGGATCGCTGGTCGTCGACCGGCGCGATGACAAGGACGAATACGGCATGATCGTGGTCACCGACATCGCCCGCGAGGTGGTGGCGAGGAACCTGTCCTTCGACCGCGTCCAGGTCTACGAGGCGATGAGCAAGCCGGTGGTCACGCTGGACCCGGCCATGGACCTGCGATACGCCATCCGGCTGCTGGTCCGGCAGGGTCTCGGCCGCGCCCTCGTGCAGGGCGGCGACCGGCAGATGCTGGGCGTGGTGACGCTGCGCGACATGGTGCTGCGCTATGCCGCGGCACAGGACCGCAATGGCGGCGGGGGCGCGGCGTGACGGGACCGGCCGTTTCGCCGGCCATCCCGCGGGTTGCCCTGGTCACCGGGGCGGCGCACCGGATCGGCCGGGCCATCGCCCTCGCCCTGGTGGGGGAGGGCTTCGCCGTGGCGGTGCATTACAACCGTTCGAAAGCGGGCGCCGAGGCGCTGGTGGCCGAGATCGGGGCCGTGGGCGGGCGCGCCGTGGCGCTGGCCGCGGATCTGGCGAGCGAGGCGGATACCGCCGTCCTGATCGGGCGCGCCGCGACGGCACTGGGGCCGGTCGGCTGCCTGGTCAACAACGCCTCCGTCTTCGAGATGGACATGAGCGATACGGCGACCCGCGAAAGCTGGGACCGGCACCTGGAAACCAATCTGCGGGCGCCCTTCGTTCTGGCACAGGCGATGGCGCGGGCGCTGCCCGCCGGGGCCGAGGGGGCAATCGTCAACCTGCTGGACCAGCGGGTGTGGAACCTGACCCCCTATTTCATCAGCTATACCCTGTCCAAGGCCGGGCTGTGGACGCTGACGCAGACGCTGGCGCTGGCGCTGGCCCCACGCATCCGGGTCAACGCCATCGGCCCCGGCCCGACGCTGAAGAGCGAGCGCCAGACCGAGGACCAGTTCCGCATGCAGTGGAGCGCCACGCCGCTGCGTCACGGCGCGACGCCCGAGGAGATCGCCGCCGGGGTGCGGTTCATCCTGGCCGCCCGTTCGATGACCGGGCAGATGATCGCGCTGGACGGGGGTGAACACATGGGCTGGGCACAGCCGTCGCGGGGCATTTCACCCCAGGAATGAGGATCGAGCGGTCCTCGGGCGGCGATTTCTTAACGATTCGGAATTGGAATCGCGTGTTTTTTTCACAACCGGGCAAGCGGGTCATTTTTCCGTTCCCGATTCCCCCCTGATCGGCGCCGGACTCTCCATCGCAAGGGCATGGAAATTCGTTAACGTAATTATATCAATAGGTTATAAATCGATGCCCAATATTTGGGCAGTCCCGATCAAGCTCTTGGATTCTCGAAAGACGTCCGGTCACCGGGGAAGTTATCGACATACTTATCCACAGATTCCGTGGATTGAATCGTAAACATTTGAGATTCATGCGAGAAGTACCGGAAGCATCCGGCGGGGGCATTGACGCGCGCCGGCCCGCCACCGAAATTAGGGACCATGACCGAAGCCCCCGCCACCCCGGAACCCGCCGACGGCAATTCGATGACGCTCGATGGCGCCCCCGGGGGGGCGGCGCTGATCCGCGCGCGCGTGCGGACGCTGCCCGGCACCCCCGGCGTCTATCGCATGATCGGGGCGCGCGGCAAGGTGCTTTATGTCGGCAAGGCGCTGAACCTGAAGAAGCGGGTGGTCAGCTATACCAACATGGCGCGGCTGCCGGTGCGATTGCAGCGCATGGTGTCCGAGACGCGCGAGATGGAGTTCGTCGCCACCCATACGGAGGTGGAGGCGCTGCTGCTTGAGGCGAACCTCATCAAGACCCTCAAGCCGCAATACAATATCCTGCTGCGCGACGACAAATCCTTCGCCGATATCCTGATCGCCACCGATCACGATTTTCCGCGGATGGAGAAGCACCGCGGGCCGCGCAGGCAGCAGGGCCGGTATTACGGGCCGTTCGCCTCGGCCGGGGCGGTGAACCGCACGATCACCGCGCTGCAGCGGGCCTTCCTGCTGCGCAATTGTT
>JAHELM010000251.1 GCA_024644185.1 Rhodospirillales bacterium
CTCGTCGTCGTCGCCAGCGGTGGCGGCGCGTTGCGCCCATGTCCGGGCGCGGGTCGGCGCGGTTGCCAGCCAGAACGTCACCGACCCGCGGCTGGGAACGCAGGGTCTGGACCTGATGGCCGGCGGCCTGGATGCCATGGCGGCGCTGGCGCGGCTCAAGGCCGGGGCCGGGCCGGGCATCGAATACCGCCAGCTCGTGCTGGTCGATGGCCGGGGCGGCGTCGCATCGTTTTCCGGCCGCCATACGCTGGGCACGCACGCCGTGGCGATCGGCGATGGCGCGGCGGCGGCGGGGAATTTGCTGGCCGGGACCACGGTGCCCCAGGCGATGCTGGATCGTTTCGCGGCGACCGCCGGCCGCGCCCTGGGCGATCGGCTTGTCGCCGCCATGCGGGGCGGCGTCGCGGCCGGGGGCGAGGCGGGGCCGGTGCGCTCCGCCGGCATGCTGATTGCCGACCGCGAGGCCTGGCCGATGACCGATCTGCGCGTCGACTGGCTGGAGGAATCCTGCCCGATCGAGCGGCTGGCCGCGCTCTGGGAGATCTGGAAGCCGCAGGCGGCGGCCTATGTCACCCGCGCTCTCGATCCAACGGCGGCGCCATCCTATGGCGTGCCGGGCGACGAATAGATGCCCGGCGTGGCGCCGCCCGTTGTCCTGACCGAGGCGGTGCTGCACGACGGACTGGCCGCGCTGGCCCGCGTCGACGCCGATTTTGCCCGGGCGCTGGACGAGGCCGGCCCGCCGCCGCTGCGCCGCCGCGATCCCGGCTTCGAGACATTGCTGCGCGCCATCGTCGCCCAGCAGCTTTCCACCAGGGCGGCCGGCACCATCTGGGGCCGACTCGAAGCCGCGGTTACGCCGATGCGTCCCGAGCGGCTGCTGGGGTTCAGCGCGGACGAGCTGCGGGCGATGGGGCTCAGCCGCCAGAAGGCCGCCTATTGCCGGGCCCTGGCGGAAGACGTGATCTCGGGGCGCGTCGAGCTTGGCCGGCTGGGCGACCGCGACGACGAGGCGGCCATCGCCGAGCTGGTCCGGTTAAAGGGTATCGGCCGCTGGACGGCGGAAATCTACCTGCTGTTCGCACTCGGCCGGCCCGACGTGTTTCCGGCCGACGATCTGGCGCTGATGGTCGCCGCCCAGCGCATGAAGCGTCTGGCCGACCGGCCGGACGGCAGGACGCTGCGCGCCATCGCCGAATCCTGGCGGCCCTGGCGCGGGGCGGCGGCGCATTTCCTCTGGCACTATTACCGTTTCGAGCCGCTCTGAACCCCGTATCGTGAAGGGTTGGTAAACGCCGCCCCCTATATCTTGTAAGATGCCTTCGGTTCGGCTATCTAAGTGGCGTGTTGTCCCACTGCCTTTTGGAAGGCGTGGGGCGCGCCACGGGAGCGAAGCGATCGGATCATGACCGTCGAAACGCATGCCTGTCCTGCCTTGGTGCTGAACGCCGATTTCCGGCCGCTCAGCTACTTCCCGCTGTCGCTCTGGCCGTGGCAGGAAGCCGTCAAGGCCGTGTTTCTCGACCGCGTCAGCATCGTCTCGGTCTACGAGACGGAGGTGCATTCCCCGTCGCGGCGGATGCGCCTGCCCAGCGTGATCGCGCTCAAGGACTATATCCCGACCGAACGCACGGCGGCCTTCACCCGGTTCAACGTGTTCCTGCGCGACCGCTTCACCTGCCAGTATTGCGGCCAGCCCTCGCCTTCGCACGATCTGACCTTCGATCATGTGGTCCCGCGCTCGCGCGGCGGGCGGACCACCTGGGAAAATGTCGTCGCCGCGTGCGGGCCCTGCAACCTGCGCAAGGCCAACCGCCTGCCGCGCGAATGCAGCATGGCCCCGCGCCGGGGCGCCTGGCGGCCGACCACCTGGCAGCTTCAGGAAAACGGCCGCGGCTTCCCGCCGAACTTCCTGCACGATTCCTGGCGGGATTTTCTCTACTGGGACGTGGTGCTGGAACCGTATTGAGGCGCCGGCCGCTCAGATCCGCTCGGACAGCCAGATGGCGAGGCGCGAGCCGGCCTTGATGGCGGCCGACAGGATTTCATAGCCGGGGGCCTGTTCGGCGCCATGGGCCAGGGCGATTTCGCGGTGTTCCAGTTCCTCGGCGCGGAATTCCTCTACCACCGCCCGCAGCGCCGCCTCGTCCGGAAGCGCCTCCAGGGTCCGGGCCTGGCCGGCATAATGCTCGTCGATCGCTTCCTCGACGGCGACGGTGCAGGCCATGGCGGCCCTTTCCCCCAGCATGGCGGTGGCGGCGCCCAGCCCGAAGCCGGCGATGTCCCACAACGGCGACAAGGCGGTTGGCCGGGCCCGGCGCGCGGCCATCAATTTCTCGAAGGTCTCCAGATGGCGCTGTTCCTGCGCGGCCATGTGGCGGATTTGCGCCGCGGCGGGTTGCCGCCTGCCCAGCACGGCCAATTGCCCGGCATAGATGCGCGTGGCGCCGAATTCGCCGGCATGGTCGACGCGCAGGATGCGATCGATCAGCGCCTCGCCATGCGGATCGCCGGGAATCCAGGCCGGTCCCGGTCGGCCGCTCATCCCCGCCTCCGCGCGCCGGCCAGCGCGATCAGCCCGACCGCCGACGCGATGATGGTGTTGAAGCCGGCCAGCGAGATGCCCCACATCTGCCAGGGGATCGAGTCGCAGCGCGGCTGGGCCGCCGATTGCAGCATGGCGTTCAGCTGGTCGAGGCTCATCGGCATCGTCTCCGGCGCGCTGCAGGTGCCCGGGCCGGCCCACATATGCTGTTCCACCCCGACATGATATCCCGACAGCAGGGCGCCGCCCAGCAGGGCCAGCGCCGCCAGCAGCATCAGCAGCCGCCGGAGAGGTCCGGAAAAAGCCATCAGCACGACCAGCAGCGACAGCCCGCCGGCGGCGAACCAGGGGATGCGGCTGTACAGGCAGAGCACGCAGGGCCGCACGCCGCCGACGATCTGCGCGCTATAGGCGGCCGAAAGCACGGACACCGCGGCGAGCAGGACAAATCCGGGGATCAGGTTTCGCGTTTGAATGTTTGTCATGGCCCGATGATCTCAGAACAGGAATTTCAGCGCAAGGAAACCGCCGAACAGCAGCACGAAGGTCAGCAGCGTCAACAGTTCCAGCCGCTTTTCGACGAAGCCGCGCACCGCCGGCCCGCCCCAGTACAGCAGTGCCGCCTCGACGTAGAAGCGCAGGCCGCGGCTGGCCAGCGAGGCCACGCCGAACACCAGCGGGTCCAGCGCCACCACGCCGCTGGCGATGGTCACCACCTTGTAGGGCAGCGGCGTCAGCCCGAAGCCGAAGACGATCCAGGCGCCGTATTCGCGATAGGCGTCCTGAAACCGGGCGAAGGCCGCATCCATCCCGTAGAACGACACGATGGCCTGGCCCACGGTCTCGAACAGGAAATAGCCGATCAGATAGCCGAAGAACCCGCCCAGGACGGACGCCGCCGTGCAGACGCCGGCGACGATCCAGGCGCGGCGACGTTCGGCCAGCACCATCGGGATCAGCATGATATCGGGCGGAATCGGAAAGAACGAGCTCTCGATGAAGGAAATCCCGGCCAGCCAGGGCAGCGCCCGGCGGTCGCCGGCCTTGGTCATGGTCCAGTGATAGAGGCGGCGCAGTGGCGACATGCGGGAATCCTGTCGGCGGCGGGTTGCGGTGTCGGCGGCGAGCATAGCCGCGCCGGGCCCATCCGTCATCCGCGATTGACCGGCGCCCGCGTCTGCGTATTATGCCGCTGTCCGAACAGGGCCCCTGTGGCGGAACCGGTAGACGCGGCAGACTCAAAATCTGTTGTTCGCAAGGACGTGGGAGTTCGAGTCTCCCCGGGGGCACCAAAACCCGCTCGGCGTGCCGGCCCCGCCAGTTGCCGCGGATTTGCCCCTCGGCGGATTTGCCCCTCGATTGAGTCGAACCGGATTTCCGGTTATCATGCGCCCCTCTTGGCATGAGGGTGGAAATCATGGGGTTCTCGACACGCGCCCCGCTGTTCAGGGCAGCGGGTGCTATGGTTCTGGCGGTTGCCGCGTTCCTGCAGGCCTCCGCGCCCGCTCACGCGCATAACCCGCAAGGCGGGCAGGGCGCGGCGGCGAGTTACACGTCCAGCACCGGCAGCTACGACATACCGGCGGTCGCCCTGACCGACATGAACGGGGCGACGGCGCTGTTGTCCGACGAACTGGGCTCCGCCGAGCCGATCCTTCTGGAATTCATGTACACGACCTGCGCCACGATCTGCCCGGTTCTCAGCGCCACCCTTGCCGATGTGCAGGAAACACTGGACGGGCAGGGCATCCGGGCGCGGCTAATCTCCATCTCGATCGATCCCGATCACGATTCACCCGCCCGCCTTCTGGAATTCGCCGCTCAGCACGGCGCCCGCGAGACCTGGCATCTGTTCACCGGGCGGCCGGCCGATATCGAGGCGGTCCAGAAATCCTTCAATGCCTGGAATGGCGCGAAGGCCAATCATCTCCCCCTCGTCTATATACGGCCTTCCCCCGGCGCCCCCTGGCTGCGGCTGGAGGGTTTCGCCAGCGCCGAGGAGATCGTCGACGAATTTCACCGGACGATCCCGCATTGAACGTCCGAAGGCGCTGTCACCCGGTCCTGCTGCTCGTCCTCTTCCTGATGACGGCCGGCGGGCCGGCTTTCGCCCAGGATAGCGCCACGCCCGAGGATCTGGCCGCCGGCCGGCGCCTCTATCGCCTCGGTCTGCTGCCATCGGGCGCGCCGGTCCTTGCCACCGTGGTCGGCGATGTGACGA
>JAHELM010000252.1 GCA_024644185.1 Rhodospirillales bacterium
CCGAAGAAACGATCCTGGCCAGCGGCGCCTTGCTGGGCGGCCTGGCGACGCCGGTGGAAGGCGCGGACGAGATGCTGCTACGGGGTTATCGCCTGGTCACCGCCGCCAGCGATATCTCGCTGCTGCGCGACGCGGCGCTGGCGCATCTCAAGGCCATGCGCGGGGCCTAGCGGTTCGACGCTGACACCCGGTACCCTGCGCGTCAGGCCGCCCCACTGGCTTAACTTTTTGTTCGGGCTCAATTCTTTTCGACATTTGATCTCAATTTCATCGAATTCAAATGTCGGAATTGAACCACCGGGCACTACGCCTTGTGCAGCGCCGCCAGGATCGCGGTGGCCAGATCGGCCGGGGCGACGCCCGGCATGTCGACGCCGGCTGCCTGCATCGCGGCGGACGCGGCGGCTTCCAGCGCCTCCGTTTCCAATGCACAGCCGTGCAGGCGGCGGGCGACCTCGTCGATCCCCCTGGCCGGCAGGCAGGTGAAATCGCCGGACAGCAGCAGATCGGCGATCCGCCCGTCGCGTTCCAGCAGATGCACGCGGATCAGCCCGCCCGGCGCCTTGTGCGCGGCCTCGGTCAGATGCGTGCCGGCGGCGATCTTGACCCCGCCGGCGACGAATTTGCGGCCGACGCCGTAGGTCCATTCCGGATCGGCCAGCAGCGCCTCCTGTTCGGCGATCGCCGCCGTCTCGCGCGCATCCGGGCGGTCGTATTCCGGCTCGACCCCCAGCCAGCGCGCGCAATGGCCGAGAAACAGCGCGATCAGCGCCTCGCGCGCCGGCGGTTCGGGCAGTTCCTTGCGCATGGTCGTCATGTAGTCGTCCAGCGTCGTCCGCAGCTTGTCGCGGAATTTCTCCGACGGCACCTTCAGGCATTTCGCCATGGTCGCGGTGTCGAAATCGAACATGAAGCTGCCGGCGACCAGCGTCGCATCCTCGATCGTCGCCGCGCCGGTGCCGCCGATCTTGCGCCCGTTCACATGGATGTCGTTGACCGGCCGGTACTGCGCCGGGACGCCGAGGTCGCGATAGGTGCGCACAACCGGCTCGATGAACATCGGATAGATATTGGCGGCCAGCGACGGCGCCTTGTCGCGCGGCCAGATGAAATGGGTGAAGAGCTGGTTGTGGTCCAGATAGACCGCGCCGCCGCCGATATGCCGGCGGATGATCGGCAGGCCGCGGGCGCGGCAGTAGGCCTCGTCGACCTCCAGCGCCACCTCCTGGAACATGCCGACGCAGACATAGGGTGTCTCGGGGCTGACCAGGCTGAGGATGGGGTCGTCGCCCGGCCGCATGGCATGGGCAAGTCCGTGAAACACGGCCTGGCTGCGCAGGGCCGGAACCGAACCGAAATCGATCACGCGAAGGCGCATCGCCGCTTTTCCTTCATGCATGGGCATCGCTGCCCGACTGTACGGGCCACGGTCCGGATGTTACAACCCCGTTGAACCTCACCGCGGGACGAAAGCATGGCCGAACGACTGCCGATTTCCGTCTTCATCATCGCCAAGGACGAGGCCGACCGGATCCCGCTGGCCATCCGCGCCGTGCGGGACTGGGTGGATGAGGTGATCGTCGTCGATTCGGGCAGCGCCGACGACACGGTGAAGGTTGCCGAATCGCTGGGTGCGCGGGTGATCTTCAACGCATGGAAGGGCTACGGCCCGCAGAAGGTGTTCGGCGAGTCGCTGTGCCGCAACGACTGGATCCTGAACCTCGACGCCGACGAGGAAGTCAGCCCGCCGCTGGCGGCGGAAATTCGCGCCGAAATCGCCGCCGGGCCGCGCCATTCGGGCTATCGCCTGCCGATCCTGCCGCAATACCCGTTCCAGACCGGCGGCCACCGCTGGACCGCCTTTCACAAGCCGGTGCGGCTGTACCGCAAATCCATGGCCGGGTTCAAGGACAGCACGGTGCACGACACCGTGGTGGTGCATAAGGGCACGGTCGGGCAATTCCGCGGCATGGTGAACCACCGCTCGTTCCGATCGCTTGAGCATCATGTGGCCAAGCTCAATTCCTATTCCAGCGCCCAGGCCGACGACCTGTTCCGGCGTGGCCGCAACCCGCCGGCGGTGGCGCTGGCGATCCTGCCGCTGCTGGCCTTCTTCAAGCAGTTCATCCTGCGCCGCGAATTCGTCAACGGCATCGATGGCGTCATCGTCAGCCACATGTATGCGTTCCAGCGCTTCATCCGCATCGCCAAGGCGCGCGAACGCTTCAAGCTTGCGGCCCGGCGGAAGGCGAATCCCGGTGACCGCGGCTAGATCGGTTCTTTGGTGGGGCCGGTTCGACCCCGATTATTCGCGCAATCGCGTGCTGCGCGCCTGTCTGGCCGCGATGGGCTGGCGCATCGCCGATTTCCGGCCGCGCCTGTCGCCGCTGGGCGACCTGGAGGCGGGTTTGCGCGGCATCGCCACGCCCGATCTGGTCTGGGTTCCGTGCTTTCGCCAGCGCGACCTGGCCGCTGCCGCGCGCTTTGCCCGGCGGCGCGGGGTGAAACTGCTGTTCGACCCGCTGATCGGCGCCTGGGACAAGCAGGTTTTCGAGCGGCAAAAATTTGCCGGGGACAGCGCCGCCGCGCGCAAGCTGCTGGCCTGGGAGGGCGGGCTGTTCCACGCCGCCGATCTGGTCCTGGCGGATACGCAGGCGCATGCCGATTTCTTTGCCGGGATTTTCGGGCTGGCGCCGGACCGCCTGGCGGTGGTGCCGGTGGGGGCCGAGGAAGCCCTGTTCCGCCCGGCCCCGCCGCGTCCACGCGACGGCGCCCCGGTCGAGGTGCTGTTCTACGGCAGCTTCATCGGCCTGCAGGGGCCGCAATGGATCGTCGAGGCGGCGCGGCTGTATGACGGGCCGCCGGTACGCTGGACCCTGCTGGGCGAAGGTCCGTTGCTGGACGAATGCCGCCGCCGCGCCGCCGGGCTGGCGACCGTGGCTTTCGAACCCTGGCTGGCCTATGCGGATCTGCCGGCGCGCATCCACCGGGCCGATATTCTGCTCGGCGTCTTCGGCGGCAGCGCCAAGGCCGGGCGGGTGATTGCGAACAAGGCCTATCAGGCGCTGGCCTGCGGGCGCCCGCTGATCACCAGGACGGCGCCGGCTTGGCCAGTGGCAAGCGACGGATCCGACGGGATCGCCTTCGTGCCCCCGGAAGATCCGGCGGCGCTGGCGCGCGCCGTGGCGGACTGGGCCGCGGCGCCGGAAAAAATGGCGGCGCGCGGCACGGCCGCCGCCGGGCTCTACCGGCGGTTCTTCGGTAACGACGCCATCCGCGCGGCCCTGGCGGCGGCGCTCGGGCGGCTCAGCGTGTAGCGGGCGGGAAGCCCTCGGCCGGCACGCGGACAACGCCGATGCCGAAACCGGTCTGGTCGCGATTCTGGATGAATTCGATCGTCTCGTAGGCGCCGCGTATTTTCTTCCAGAAATGCTGCACCTGGTTGGTCGGCAGCGGTTGCTTTTCGGCAATGTCGTGGAAGCCGATCAGCCCGCCGGGGCGGACGAATTCGCGATACATCTCGAAATCCCGGGCAACGCCGGCCTCGGTATGGTCGCCGTCGATGAACAGGAAGTCGGCCAGCTCGCCGGCCAGCTCGGCGCGCAGCCGTTCGGCGAAGGCGGGGTCGTGCGAATCGCCGATCATCACCGAGACCCTGCACGCGGAGTCCGGCGGCGGAAAGGCCCGCAACAGGTCGGCGAAGCCCCGCTTGTCGAGGATGTCGCAGGTGATCAGCCGTTCCCTGGCCAGATACGCCCAGATCAGCGCCGTGCCGCCGCGCGCCGTGCCGATCTCGACGACGATGCGCGGCTTCAGCTTCTCCACCTCGCGGGCCAGCGCCGTGATTTCCGACGGGATCTGCAGGGTGCGCACCCGGTACCAGCCGTTCGAGCCGAGCTTCTGCCCGCGCTTCGCCAGTTCCGGCAGCGAGGGCCGCGCGGCGTGCAGCGCGCGCAACAGGCGGAACGCCTGCCAGCGGTGGAAAGGGGCACGAAGATTGCGGCTGAAAACCTGAAGCGGAGAGACCATCTTGAACCCAATGCCATGGGTGGAAACGAAGCGCGGCGATAGTTTAGTGTGAGACATCGCAAGACACAGTGATACACCATCGCACGTCATCGGCAACAGGGGTTGAGGCATGGGCATGCCCGGACGTTTCCAGATTATCATCGTCCACCGCAACGGGGCGGAAACGCTGCTGCGGACACTTGCAGCCGTGACACGGGCGATCGATCCGGCGCAAGACGGCGTATTCGTGGTCGATAACGGCAGCACCGACGCGTCGCTGGCCCGCGTCCGCGCGGAATTCGATTCGGTTGGAATCATCGAAAACAACTGCAACCTCGGCTACGCGGCGGCGGTCAACCGGGCGGTGCCGGCATCGGCGAGCGAATTCGTGCTGGTCCTCAACAACGACGCCTTCGTGCCGACGGGCCTGTTCGACCGTTTTGCGACGCTGTTCGCGACCGACGGCCGGGCTGCCATCGTCGGCCCGCTGCTGGTGTCGGAGGCGGGCGAGCCGCAACGCTGCTTCGGCGTCGAGCCGAGCTTTGCCGGGGAATTCGGCTTGCGCCGGTCGGAGCGCCGCCGCCCGCAACTGCCGGCGGACGCGGTGGCGCCGGTGGACTGGATCAGCGGCGCCTGCATGGCGGCGCGGCGGGCGGCGCTGGAGCGCGACGGCAGCATCGACAGCGGGTTCTTTTTCTATTTCGAGGACGTGGAATGGTGCATCCGCCTGCGCCGCGCCGGCTGGCTGGCG
>JAHELM010000253.1 GCA_024644185.1 Rhodospirillales bacterium
GACGAACGTGCGATCAGATCCGGTTCTAGCCCGCCGAGAACGGATCTGATCGCACGTTCGTCGGCCATGATCCTGGCTTCCGGCTCGCTGCCCAGCGTGTGGACGATCTTGGCCGTGAATGTATCCACGCGGGCGATGCGCGCGATCGCCAGAAGATCGGCAAAGCGATAGGTATGGACGATTTCCGGCCGCAGGGTCCGCAATGTGCTGGCCAGGCGCATCTCGCCGCGCAGGATCCGGTCCGGCGGCATCTCCTCGCAAATCAGTCCGGCGGGAGCATCGGCAACCTCGTCGCGATCGAACTCGCAAAGACGAACGTCGAAATCCTGCGCGAGTCCCGACTTCAGGTCGCGGGCCGGCGTCAGATCCGACTGAGCGTCCCGCCGGGACAGAATCTCGACGACGACAGGACGCGCGCGGCCTTGCGCGGCTAGCGGCGGCAACGCTTGCACGGGGAGCGTGGGGTTCATCGGTCGGAAAGAAATAAATTCGTCATGCTTGGGGATATTGCATCTTTTGTGCCAGTATTTTCCCTGCCAGGCTCCAACGGTCGGCGTTTGCGCCTTGCATATTGCGACGCGCCAGCTCCCCGAGCCGGGCAAATCGGGATTACCAAAACCTTAAGAAGAGCGTGGCGGGGATCGGAAAGAGGGCAAGGGTTTGCGAAAACTGGATGTGGCCGCTGTGGCCGGGAGGTTGGCCATGCTGGCATTGAGTCTGGCGCTGGCGGCATGTTCGCCATCGCGGCTGATCGAATCGAGCCGCATCCTGCACGACATCGAGGCGGGCGAGGGTCCGAGCCGGCTGAAGGAAACCACGCCACCGCCAAACTGCCGGACGATGACCTATCGGTTCGACGGGCCCGAACGCATCGCCGATCTGTACATGCCCGGGCCGGGGCAGGAGGCCCGGGCCGGGGTGGTTCTGGTGCCGGGCGCGTCGGCCTCGGGCAAGGACGACGCGCGGCTGATTGCTTTCGCGACCAGCCTTGCGCGCGGCCGTTTCGCCGTTCTGGTCCCCGATATTCCCGGACTGCGGAGTTTGCGTGTCAGGGCCGACGACGCGGAATACGTGGGCGACGGGCTGATCGCCCTGTCGCGCCATCGCGCCGTCGCCGCCGGAAACAGAACCGTGGGGATTGTCGCCGTCTCCTATGCCGCCGGACCCGCGACCCTGGCGCTGCTCGATCCGCGGACCCACGATACCGCGCAGTTCATGCTGACGATCGGCGGTCTCTACGACATCGAGGCAGTCATTACGTTCTTCACCACCGGCTATTTCCGGGACTCCGGGACGGCCGCCTGGCGGCATCGCGAGCCGAACGAATACGGCAAATGGATTTTCGCCATCAGCAACAGCGACTTTCTCGACGATCCTTCGGATCGCGCGCTGGTCGAGGAAATGGCGCGCCGACGGCTCGATATGCCCGGCGCGGATATCGCCGATCTGGCGGCGGGGTTGGGCCCGCAGGGCCAGGCGATCTACCGGCTGCTGGTCAATCGCGACCCTGAACGCGTGCCGGCCTTGATTGCCGCGCTGCCTGATCGGGTGCGTGACGAAATTACCCGCTTCGATCTGTCCGGCCGGGATCTGACCAATCTCGGCGTGCGTTTCGTGCTGATCCACGGGCACGACGACCCGATCATCCCGGAAACCGAGAGCATTGCCTTTGCCGCCGCGGTTCCCTCGGCGGATCTGTATGTGCTGGACTCGCTTCAGCATGTCGACCCGAAACCGTCCGGCCCGGTCGACCAGTTGCGAATGCTGTCCGCCATGTCGAGCGTGTTGGCCGAACGGGATCGCAAGCGGGCGCCGGTCGGGCCGCTGGCCGAGGATCCGCTCGCGGGACCGGGCGTATCGTGCCGGCCATAGCCTTGCAGGCCGGTCAGCGCCAGTGTATTCGAGGGGCATGAGAAAGCCGGAACACCCTCGTGCCCTGCTGCGTGCCATGTTCGACGCGGCGGTTGCCGCCGCCGCGCCCGATCTGTGCGTGCCGGCGCATCTGCCGTCACCGCCGCGCGGGCGGACCGTGGTGGTGGGCGCCGGCAAGGCATCGGCGGCAATGGCACGGGCGGTGGAGCGCCATTGGCCCGGCGAATTGTCCGGTCTGATCGTCACCCGCTACGGCCATGCCGTGCCCTGCGAGCGGATCGAGATCGTTGAGGCGGGGCACCCGGTGCCTGACGAGAACGGCATGAACGCGGCCCGGCGCATCCGCCAGATGGTCGAGGGGCTGGGGCCGGACGATCTGGTTCTGGCGCTGATTTCCGGCGGCGGTTCGGCGCTGCTGACCCTGCCGGCGGACGGGTTGACCCTTGGCGACAAGCAGGCGGTGAACCGGGCGCTGCTGCGCTCGGGCGCAACGATCTCGGAAATCAATTGTGTGCGCAAGCACCTGTCGGCGGTGAAGGGCGGACGCCTGGCGGCGGCGGCGGCACCGGCTCGGGTGGTGACGCTGATGATGTCGGACGTACCGGGTGACGATCCGGCGGTGATCGCTTCGGGGCCGACGGTGGCCGACCCGACCAGCTTCGCCGATGCGCTGGCGATCCTGAAGAAATACCGGATCCGGGAACCCGAGGCGGCGATCGCGCATCTGCGGGCGGCCACGGACGAGACGCCGAAGCCAGGCGATTCGCGGCTGACCGGGAACCGCGCGGTGATGATCGCCACCCCGCAGGCCTCGCTGGAGGCGGCCGCGGATGTGGCGCGCGCGGCCGGAGTGACGCCGCTCATACTTGGCGATTCGATCGAGGGCGAGGCGTCCGAGGTGGCCAAGGTCTTCGCCGCCATTGCCCGCCAGGTCGTCGCGCATGGCCAGCCGGCATCGGCGCCGGTGGTGCTGTTGTCCGGCGGCGAGACGACGGTGACGGTGCGGGGCAAGGGCCGGGGCGGGCGCAATGCCGAATTCCTGCTGGCGATGGCAGTGGATCTGCGCGGCGCCGCGCGCATTCACGCAATCGCCTGCGACACCGACGGCATCGATGGCATGGAAGACAACGCCGGCGCCACGATCGACCCCGGAACCTGGGCGCGGGCCGAGGTCGCGGGGATCGATCTGGTGGCGCGGCTGGCCGACAACGACGCCTGGGGCGCGTTCTCGGTCTTGGGCGATCTGGTGATCACCGGCCCGACCCTGACGAACGTGAACGATTTCAGGGCTATATTGGTAACCGACTGACGGGGATCAGCGGGCGGCGCGGAACATCGAGAACAGGTTGGGGAACAGACCCTCGGCGGCGGCCTGCTCGTCGCGCGCCACCTCGAACCCGGCCGACTGCCACCCGGACAGCCCGCCATGCAGGTTGTAGACCGTGCCGTAATGGCCGGCCAGAACCCGGTCGGCGGCCATCAGCGAACGCATGCCCGAAGCACAGGACACGACCACCTTGCGGCCCTCGGCCGCCGGCAGTTCCTGGGTGCCGAGGCGCGACAGCGGCACTTGCAGCGAGCCCGGAATATGGGCGCGCAAATACTCGTGCGGTTCGCGAACGTCGATGACGATGGCCTCGCCCTTGGCAACCCAGCCATGCAGCGTATGCGCGTCGACGTGTTCCACTTTTTTGGACATTCAAGGAAATCCTCTAAATATCAGGTGGCGCTGATATAATGCCGGCGCTTCGCCCCGCAAGGGGTCAGGCGTCCTCCGCTCCATAATAAAGCATCACGGTGTGGCGCGCCTCGGCAAAAAACAGCCAGCGCTCGACCACGACTCCCAGCCCGGCCGACAGCAGCGCCAGGGTGCTGAAGGCGAGTGCCGCGCCGGCGGCAACAGCCAGGCTGGCGACAAGCAGGAAAACGGGGATGGCGAACAGCGTCAGCGCGGAAATGCGGCGGAGCCGATTGGCATGCTTGCGGGCGATGCGGAACCCCATTTCCTGCATCAGGTAATTCGCTTCGGTATGCGGCGCGTCGAGCAATTTGACGCCGCCCGGCCGGCCAAGGCCGGTAGCGCTGGAGACGGTGCTGCCCCCGGTTTCGGCGGCGATCGAGCGCCAGTAGGCAGCCTTCATCCCGCCGGCCAGCAGTAATGCGGCGACAGCAAGGACGGTGAAATGCGGTGCGCCGAGGCCGAATGCCCGCGTCAGCAGGTCGAGCAGCAGCGCGCCGGTCGCCAGACCCAGCAGCAGATAGGCCGGCACGACCCAGGGGTTTGACCAGCGCCGAACGGGTTTCAGGGATGCGTAGATCATTGCCGTGCAATAGACGGTCAGTCCGCAAAGCAGCGCCCCGGCGATCGCGAGCAGCGCGAAGGCGCCGTCGTTGCGTCCGAGGAAAACCCAGCTGGACGCGTACAGGCCGGTCGGAACATAGGTCAGAATCGCCAGCACGCCCTCGCGGCTGAGCCAGGATGAGCGCCACTGGGTCAATGCCCGCCATGCACGTTCCGGATGGCCGAGATGGAAGGTGGAGGACAGCAGGCCCAGCGTCACCAGCACGAAGCCGATGCCGAACCCGGCAACGCCGAACCCGCGGTCGGGGGGCAGCAGGCCGGCCGCGCCGAACAGGCCAAGCAGCGCCAGAAGGCCATAGCCGGCGCCCGAGGCCGTGGTGAAAAAGATGACGGAAAATGCGGGATGCATGATCGATACGGTCTCCGTCCTAGCGCGACAACAGCCGGTCGACCCAGCGCAGCAGCGCGCTGTCGATGTCGCCGCCGGTCGGCGTCAGGCTGGCGGGCGCACCGGCTTCGTCGCGCAGATCCTTGTCGTCGCGCCGGCGTGGCGGCAGATATTTATTGGTCGGGCGGCAGCCC
>JAHELM010000254.1:0-4246 GCA_024644185.1 Rhodospirillales bacterium
ACCGGTGTCGGCAGGATGGCGGCACCGCTGGTTTCGTTGTACAGCGACACGTTGCCGGACACGACGGGGAAGTCCAGCGCCCGGCAGGCCTCGCCCATGCCGGTGACGCAGCCGGCAAGCTGGCCCATGATGCGCGGCTTCTCGGGGTTGCCGAAATTCAGATTGTTGGTGACGGCCAGCGGCGTCGCGCCGACGGCGGTCAGGTTCCGCCAGGCCTCGGCCACCGCCTGTCTGCCGCCCTCAACCGGATCGGCGAAGCAGTAGCGCGGCGTGCAGTCGGTGGTGATCGCCAGGCCGCGTTTCGAGCCGTGGATGCGCACCACGGCGGAATCCCCGCCCGGCCGCTGTACCGTGTCGGCCATGACCATGTGGTCGTATTGTTCCCAGATCCAGCGGCGCGACGACAGTTGCGGGCCGCCGACCAGCCGCGCCAGATCGGCCAGCGGGTCCTTCGGCGCCGGCACCGTCGTGACATCCAGCACCGCGCGCTTGGGCGTCGCTTCCCACGGGCGCTTGTATTCCGGCGCTTTGGCGACCAGCGGCGCCACCGGAATGTCGCCCACCGTCTCGCCGTGGAATGTCAGCACCAGCCGCCCGGTCCCGGTCACCCGGCCGATGATCGCGAAATCCAGTTCCCACTTCTCGAAGATCGCCCGGGCCTCGTCCTCGCGACCGGGCTTCAGGACCATGAGCATGCGCTCCTGGCTCTCCGACAGCATCATCTCGTAGGGCGTCATGCCGGCCTCGCGCATCGGCACGCGGTCCAGTTCCAGCTCGCAGCCGACGCCGCCCTTGGAGGCCATCTCGACACCCGACGAGGTCAGACCGGCCGCGCCCATGTCCTGGATGGCCACGATGGCATCGGTCGCCATCAGTTCCAGGCAGGCTTCCAGCAGCAGCTTCTCGGTGAACGGGTCGCCGACCTGCACGGTCGGACGCTTCTCCTCGGAATTCTCGCCGAATTCGGCCGAGGCCATGGTGGCGCCGTGGATCCCGTCGCGGCCGGTCTTCGACCCGACATAGACCACGGAATTGCCCGGCCCGCCGGCCGCTGAATAGAAGATCCGCCCGGCATCGGCGATGCCGACGGTCATCGCATTGACCAGGATATTGCCGTTATAGGCCGGGTCGAATTCGGTCTCGCCGCCGACGGTGGGCACGCCGATGCAATTGCCGTAGCCGCCGATGCCGGAAACCACGCCGGAGACCAGATGCCGGGTCTTGGCGTGATCCGGGCTGCCGAAGCGCAGCGCGTTCATATTGGCGACCGGCCGCGCGCCCATGGTGAAGACGTCGCGCAGGATGCCGCCGACGCCCGTCGCCGCGCCCTGATAGGGTTCGATGTAGCTGGGGTGGTTGTGGCTCTCGATCTTGAAGATGGCGGCCAGACCCTCGCCGATATCGACCACGCCGGCATTCTCGCCCGGGCCGCAGATTACCCGCGGGCCTTCCGTCGGCAGGGTCTTCAGCCAGACCTTCGAGGACTTGTACGAGCAATGTTCCGACCACATGGCCGAAAACACGCCCAGTTCGGTAATGTTCGGGGCCCGGCCCAGGATCTCCAGGATCGACCCGTATTCGTCCCGGCTCAGCCCGTGCTCGGCGACCAGTTCGGGGGTGATCTCGACGGCCTTCGCGGCGGCGGCGGTCGCATTCATGCGGCAAGGGCCTCCACCAGCCCGGAAAACATCGGCAATCCGTCGGTGCCGCAATGCAGCGCATCGACCGCGCGTTCAGGATGCGGCATCAGTCCCAGCACGTTGCGCCGCTCGTTGAATATCCCGGCGATGTCGCGGGCCGAGCCGTTGGGATTATCGCCCTTCGCATACCGGAAAGCGACCAGCCCTTCGCCTTCCAGCCGGTCCAGCGTCGCCGGATCGGCGAAGTAATTGCCGTCGTGATGGGCGATGGGGAAGGTCACGCGCTGGCCCTTGCGATAGCCGCGGGTGAAGGGCGAATCCGCGTTCTCCACCACCAGGTCGACATCGCGGCAAACGAATTTCAGCCCGGCATTGCGCATCAGCACGCCCGGCAGCATCCCGGCCTCGGTCAACACCTGAAAGCCGTTGCAGATGCCAATCACCAGCACCCCGCGTTCGGCCTGTTCCTTGACCGCGCGCACCACCGGCGACTGCGCCGCCATGGCGCCGGAGCGCAGATAGTCGCCATAGGAAAACCCGCCGGGCACCACGATCACGTCGAGACGGGGAAGTGCCGTCTCGCCGTGCCAGACCATTGCTGGCGCCCTGCCGAACGCCGCCTCCAGCGCGACCGCGGCATCGCGATCGCAATTCGATCCGGGAAAGACGATGACCGCTGTTTTCATCCGTGCCGCCTCGACATGTCTTCTCTTCGTTCGTGTTTCGCATCGCCCGGAGCCGAGACCCCGGGCAGGAAATATCAACTCGCCCAGACGCGCCGGAACGCGCCCGGATATTCGACGATCAACCCGTCCGCATCGACTTCCAGGTCGTAGGCATTGCCGCGAAACAGGGGTTCGTAGCGATACAACCCGCCTTCCGGCCCATAGGGGCGGATGCAAGTATAGCGCTGACGCACCGGCCGCACGCGCATTTGCGGGATGTCGATATAGGCGACGGAAATTTCGGCCGATTCAGCCTTGCTCAGACCCAGCCGGCGGATCGCCAGGGAATTGGTGAAGGCGCTGATGAAGATATCGATTTCGTGGCAGCCGGTCAGGTCGGACAGACGCGTGCCATCGGCCCTGCTCCATTCCGCCGACTGGTCGACGGCCAACGACAATTCGCCGGTGGCCCCGGCCGGCGCCGACAAGAGGTTTACGGTCGCCGCCCGAAGTTCCCAGTCCGGGCCCAACTGCAACATGTACTGCACACGGAAGGGCGGCGTGTCGTCGTTCCGGCCGACATAGAGCCCATCCGCCAGATACCCGTCGGCGTCGCCGGTGAGCTTGAGATGCTCGATTCCGGGGCCGGTCAGGTCGGTCCAGATGTACTCGCGCGTGGTCATTCCCCGATGTCGATGGCGTAGTTCTCGATGACGGTGTTGGCCAGCAGCTTTTCGCACATGCCGCGGACCGCCGCGCGGGCCTTTCCCGGATCGGTCTCGTCGAGATCGATCTCGATATACTTGCCCTGGCGCACCCCCTCGACTCCACCGAAACCCAGCGATTCGAGCGCATGGCCGATGGCCTTGCCCTGGGGGTCGAGGACCCCCGTCTTCAGCGTTATATGGACTTTCGCCTTCACGATACCTGTCCTTGGCCTTCGCGGTGTTACTGGATGGATTCCGGCGCCTTCAGATCGTTCGGCCCGCCTTCCAGCAGGATGCCGAGACGCCGCGCGACCTCCTGGTAGGCTTCCTCGACGCCGCCGAGGTCCCGGCGGAACCGGTCCTTGTCCAGTTTCTCGTTGGTCTTGGTGTCCCACAGGCGGCAATTGTCCGGGCTGATCTCGTCGGCAAGCACCAGCCGCATTTCGCCGCTTTCCTCGTACAGACGACCGAATTCCAGCTTGAAATCGACCAGTTTCAGGCCGACGCCCAGGAACAGGCCCAGCAGGAAATCGTTGATGCGCAGCGCCAGCGCCAGAATGTCGTCGATATCCTGCGGCGTCGCCCAGCCGAAGGCGGTGATATGTTCTTCCGAGACCAGCGGGTCGCCCAGCTCGTCGGACTTGTAATAGTATTCGACGATCGAACGCGGCAGCGGCGTGCCTTCGGCCAGCGCGAAGCGCTTGGCGAGCGAGCCGGCGACGATGTTGCGGATCACCACCTCGACCGGGATGATCTCCACCTCGCGCACCAGTTGCTCGCGCATGTTCAGCCGGCGCACGAAATGCGTCGGGATACCGATTTCAGCCAGCCGCAGCATCAGGAATTCCGAGATGCGGTTGTTCAGCACGCCCTTGCCGGTGATGGTGCCCTTCTTCTGATTGTTGAAGGCTGTGGCATCGTCCTTGAAGTACTGAACGAGGGTGCCGGGTTCGGGGCCTTCGAACATTACCTTGGCCTTGCCCTCGTAGATCCGTCTGCGTCTTGCCATGGAGTCCAAAATCCTGAAGGGCGACCCCCGGGCCGCGGCGGGTCCGCGTGCCGGATGATCGCCCGGTGTCGACGCCGCAGATATAGCAACACGAGCGCCGCATAGCAATTGCCGCGCCGCAAAAACAACAGGCGCGGACGCTTCGCGCGGATTTGATTCCGGTTGCCGGATTCGCTGCGCTAGTCTGGGCCGTCCATGTTCTCCGGAACGGCGGTTCGACATGCG
>JAHELM010000254.1:4261-4736 GCA_024644185.1 Rhodospirillales bacterium
AATAGCTCTGGTCGCGATCGTCCTGACGCTGCTTGTGCCGGCGGTTTCGCCCGCGGCGGAGCTGGCGGTCGATCTGGAACTGGCGCTGGCGGTCGACGTGTCCGGTTCCGTGGACGCCGAAGAGGCGCTGCTGCAGCGCTACGGCTATGTCGATGCCTTCCGCCATCCTGATGTGATCCGCGCCATCGAGCACGGCATTCTGGGCCGGATCGCCGTCGCCTATTACGAATGGGCCGGGTTCGGCCATATGCGGGTGATCGTCGACTGGACCGAAATCGCCGGGCGGCCCGACGCCGAGGCCTTCGCCCAGGCGCTGACCCGGAACCCGCCGGTCACCGCGCGGCGCACGGCGATTTCCTCGGCCATCGACTTCGCCGCGCCCTGGTTCGAAGGCAACGGTTTCGAGGGCACGCGGCGGGTCATCGACATTTCCGGCGACGGCGCCAATAACTGGGGCGGCCCGGTGACGGCGGCG
>JAHELM010000255.1 GCA_024644185.1 Rhodospirillales bacterium
GCCGTTCTTTCTGATCGACGATCCGTCGCGGCTGGAGCGCCTCGCCCAGTCGCTCGGCTGGACGGTACCGCTACGCCGGATTGGCAGTCCATCGGAGGCCGCGCCACATTTTTCCGCCGCCCTGCCGGTCCTGCCACTGGACCTGCCGGTGGCGCCGCAGCCCGGCCAACCGGATGCGGCCAATGCCGCGGCGGTACTGCATTCAATCGAATACGCCGTCCGATTGACGCGGCACGGCGAGGCCTCTTCGGTGGTCACGAACCCGATCGCCAAGCAGGTGCTTTACGCGGCCGGTTTCCGCCATCCAGGCCATACCGAATTCCTGGCGGAACTGGCGGGACCAGGCATTCGCCCGGTGATGATGCTGGCCTGTCCGGGACTGCGCGTGGTGCCGGTGACCATCCATCTGTCGCTGGCGCGGGCCGTTGCCACGCTGCGCGGAGAGGATATCGTCGACCTGGCGCGCATCACCGCCCGGGCGCTGATCGCCGACTTCAATATCGCCCGGCCGCGTCTGGCCGTGGCCGCGCTCAACCCGCATGCCGGCGAGAGCGGCGCCATGGGCCGCGAGGAGATCGAGATCATCGGCCCCGCCATCGAGACGCTGCGACGCGATGGATTGTCCGTCAGCGGCCCGGCGCCGGCCGACACCCTGTTTCATGCCGCCGCGCGTCAGACCTATGACGCGGCCATCTGCATGTATCACGACCAGGCCCTGATCCCGCTGAAGACCATCGACTTTTACGGCGGCGTCAACATCACACTGGGCTTGCCGTTCGTCCGGACTTCGCCGGATCACGGAACCGCCTTCGGCATCGCCGGCACCGGCACGGCGGACGAGGCCAGTCTGGTCGCCGCCATCCGCGAGGCGGCGGCCATCGCCGCCCGCCGGGACGGCACAGCCGCATGAGTACGCCAGCCACGCCCAGGGACCCGGTCGCCAATTTGCCGCCATTGCGCGACATCATCGCCCGGCACGAACTGGCGGCGCGCAGGGGGCTGGGTCAGCATTTCCTGCTCGATCTCAACCTGACCGGGCGCATCGCCCGCGCCGCCGGCGATCTTTCGGCTGGAACCGTCGTCGAGATCGGCCCAGGGCCCGGTGGCCTGACCCGCGCCCTGTTGCTGGGAGGAGCCACAAATCTTGTGGCCATCGAGCGCGACAGCCGCTGTGTCGCGGCGCTGGCCGATCTGGTGGCCGCCGCCGGTGGGCGCCTGAGCCTGATCGAGGCGGATGCGCTGAAGGTCGATATCGCCAGTCTTGGCCCAGCGCCGCGCCGCATCGTCGCCAACCTGCCCTATAACGTCTCCGTTCCGCTGCTGACCGGCTGGATCGAGCAGGCGGAGACAATCGCGTCGATGACGCTGATGTTCCAGCGCGAGGTTGCCGACCGCATCGTCGCCCAGGCCGGAGAACCCGACTATGGCAGGTTGTCGGTCCTGGCCAACTGGCGTTGCCGCACACGCCGACTGTTCGACATTCCGGCCAGCGCCTTTACCCCGCCGCCCAAGGTGGTCTCGGCGGTGGTCGAACTGATTCCCTACGCCACGCCGCCGCAAGATTGTGACGGCGCCGTTCTGCAACAGGTGACGGCCGCGGCCTTCGGTCAGCGCCGCAAGATGCTGCGCCGCTCTCTGGTCAGCCTGGGACTGGATACGGAACGGCTTCTTGCCACCACGGGTATCGACCCGACACGCCGGGCCGAAACGCTCGATATCGCCGAGTTCGCGGCGCTGACGCGTGCTGCGGTCAGACTTCGCGCAAGCCCCTGACGAAGGTCAGACTTCGCGCAAGCCTCTCACGAAGGTCAGACTTCGCGCAAGCCTCTCACGAATTCGCCCAGGCCGACCTGCCGCTCGCGCCGCAGGCGCTCGGCGGTCAGGATCGCCTGCACCTGGGCGACACTGGTGGCGATATCGTGGTTGACGACGATGTAGTCGTATTCGGGATAATGGCTCATCTCGTCGCCGGCGCGGGCCATGCGTTGAGCCACCACCTCGGCGCTGTCCTGGGCACGAGTCTTCAGCCGCCGTTCCAGCGCCTGCATCGATGGTGGCAGGATGAAAACCGAGACCAGATCCTCGCCGGCCGATTCGCGGATCTGCTGGGTACCCTGCCAGTCGATGTCGAACAGAACGTCGCGGCCCTTGGCCAGGGCGTCCATGACCGGCCCCTTCGGCGTGCCGTAGAGATTACTGAATACCGTTGCATATTCCAGGAATTCGCGCCGGTTGACCATCAACCGGAACTCTTCCGCGCTGACGAAATGATAGTCCTGCCCCGTCACCTCGCCCGGCCGTTTCTTTCGCGTCGTGGCCGAAACCGACATTTTGAGATTGCCGTCGCGCGCGAGGATCTCCCGGCTGATCGTGGTCTTTCCCGCGCCCGATGGCGAGGACAGCACCAACATCAAGCCGCGGCGGGTGATTTCGAAGGGATTGTCGAGGTTCATCCGGGCGCCGTCACTCGATATTGAGGGCTTGTTCGCGAAACTGATCGATCGCCGCCTTGAGCTGCAGACCGATCCGCGTCAATTCGATGTCGCCGGATTTGGAACAGAGCGTGTTTGCTTCCCGGTTGAACTCCTGGCAAAGAAAATCAATACGCCGGCCGATCGCCTCGGCCTCGTCGAGCAGGGCCCGGGCGGCCTCCACATGAGCCCGCAGGCGGTCCAGTTCCTCGCGGACGTCCGACTTCACGATCAGCATTGCCGCTTCCTGGGCCAGGCGCTCCTCGCTCAATGCCGGCGCCATCCCAAGCAACTCGTCGATCTGCGTGCGCAGGCGTTCGCGCTGTGCCCCGGCACGCGCCGCGGCGGCGGTTTCCGCCGCATTGCACAGCTCTGAAACCTCGTCCAGCCGCTCGCGCAGAATGGCTGCCAGCCTGCCACCCTCGGCCTGGCGCACCCCGACCAGCGCGACCAATGCCTCGTGCAGCGACTGAGCCACCGCCTTGTTCCGCGCCTCCTCGTCCTGCGTGTCGCCGGCTTCCTCGGCGGCCTCGACCACCCCGCGCACGCCGAGCAGAACGTCCAGTCGCGGCCGCTCGGCGCTCAGCCGGCCCTCGCCCTGTATCTCGGCCGAAAGCGCCAGCAATCGTTCCAGCAATTCGCGATTGACCCGATACGCCGCCTCGGCGGTGACACGGTTCAATGTCAGCGTGATCGACAGCGAGCCGCGCTTCAGGATCTTGCCCGCGGTTTCGCGCACGATCGCCTCCAGCGCCTCGTATCCGCTGGGTAGTTTCACCCGCAGATCCAGGCCCTTGCCGTTGACGCTGCGGATTTCCCAGGTCCAGGCGACGAGCCCATGCTGGCCGGTGGCGCGGGTAAAACCGGTCATGGAGGATACGGACAAGGTGGCGATCCCTATCTTTGGCGGTGAATGCGCGGCACTTTATCGCGCGCCGGCCCGGTCGACAAGGAAACACAGGCACGCCGCGGCACTCCCTCAGCCGCGGCGATCGATCACCGGGTTCAGCGTTTCGTCCAGGCAGGCCAGAATAACGTCTCTGCCGCCACCGGCCATTTCGCATCGCGCCACGCCCGCATCCAGAAGTCGGGCCGATTCAGCGTCCGCCGGGATGGTCTTTTGCCGACCCTTCAGCGTCCGGCAGGCGAATTCCGCGTAGGCGCCGTAGGTGCGTGTTTCGAACGACGACTGTAGCCGGAACACCACCCCGCCATATACCCGCCCTCCGAACACCAGCCAGTGTTCGCGGCCGAGCCCGGATTCCCGTGCGATGCTGTCAACTCCCTCGGCAATGGCATCCGCCTCGTCCTTGCCGCGGCGACGGGCGGCGCCGATGGCCTCGCCGAGATTGCCGATCAGGGCGCAATGCGTCTCCACCGCGCCGCCATACAGACGATCCATGACAGCCAAGGGGGCCTGTTCGCCAGCCTGCGAGGCAGATTCCGGTTCGGGCGCCGGCTGGGGGGCCGCCGCAACCGCGATCGGGGTCGGGGTCGGGGTCGGCGGCAAGTTTACCGGTTCCACCGGCGTAGCCATGACAGAGGGTGCCGGCGCCGGTGCTGGCAGCGGTTTGGGCACTGCAGCGACAGACGGCGTCGGTTCTGGCGTGGCGGACGGCATCGGCGCCGGCTGCGACACGGGATCATGGGCGGGAACAGGGCCTGCCGCCCCGCTAACGGGGTTCGATACCGGCGTCGCGGTTCCACTGGCCGGTGGAACGAGACCAGGCAGAGCGGTTGACGAAGGCCCGCGTGACGAGCCGGTGTTTGACGCGGCAGGTTTTGAATCGGGCGACTCGACCGCGGGCCTCGCAGTTTGAGGGGCACCGTCGTGATAATCGCCCACGCAGGCTCCAAGAACCAGCGCCAGCGCCAGCCAGGAACGGCTCATTGTCGCGCACCCTCGTCTTCTTGTTCAAATTCGTCTTCTTGTTCGAAATCGGGCCGCGCCGCCCACCCCGGTCGGTCGGAGGGATTGTCCACCAGGCGGCCTAACCAGAGGTTAACGCCGCGACTTCCGCCCGTTCCGGGCGCAAGCAAATTTCCCTTCGACGCGTCGTCCGAGTCCGGATTTCGGAGGATCGCGCTTTGCTGTATGGTCGCGCCATGCGCAACCCCCGTTCGATCCTGATCACCGGCGCGTCCAGCGGCCTGGGCGCCGCCCTGGCCCTCATGTATGCCGCTCCCGGCACGCGTCTGGTGCTGTGCGGCCGCGACTTGGCCCGCCTGTCGGCGGTGGCCGCCGCCTGCCGCGACCGCGGCGCC
>JAHELM010000256.1 GCA_024644185.1 Rhodospirillales bacterium
GGCACCTGCATGAAATGCGTCACCTGCGGTTCGACAAGCGGCTGTTCCTGAGTCGCGGCATTTGGGAGGGGGCGGGTCCGTGCCCAATGGCGGCAAGGTCCGCGTGAACGGATGCTCCCTGTGAACTCGGAGGGTGGGGTCGCGCCCTCCGATTTTTTTCGATCGCGAGGGAACGTCGCCGCATAAGGCAATCAGCGGTGACGAGGTCGGTGCAAGCGGTTATAGTCCGCCAAATCACAATGCAAACGGTGGATCGGGGACAGCGGCGATGGCAGGCAAGATCGAACAGGTTCTGAAGCAGAAAGGCATAACGCTGCCCGAACCGTCCGCGCCGATTGCCAATTACGTTCCTTATGTCATCGCCGGAGACTTGTTGCACATCTCGGGCCAAGGCCCGATGCACAATGGCAAGTTCATGTTTTCCGGCAAGGTCGGCTCCGACCTTTTCGTGCCGGAAGGACAGATGGCGGCCCGCCAGGCGGCGCTGAACGTGATCGCCCAGGCCAGGGTGGCACTGGACGGAGATCTCGACCGCATCCTGCGCATCGTCAAGCTGGGCGGCTACGTCAACTGCACGGCCGATTTCACCGAGCATCCCCAGGTCATCAACGGTGCTTCCAATCTCATGGTCGAGATATTCGGCGACCATGGCAAGCACGCCCGCACGGCGATTGGCGTGCCAAGTCTGCCGCTGAACATCTCTGTCGAGATCGATGCGGTCATCGAGATCACCTGAGCGAGGATAGACCGCGATGGCCGGAGAATACGAACGCGCCCTGAAGGATCTGGGTATCACCCTGCCGACGCCGGCGGCCCCGGTCGCGAACTATGTGCCGCATGTCATCGCCGGAAATTTCCTTTTCATCTCCGGACAGTTGCCGATGATGGAAGGCAAGGTGATGTTCACCGGCAAGGTTGGCGGCGGCATGTCCACGCCCGAAGCGCAAATGGCGGCGCGGCAATGCGCGCTGAACATCCTGGCGCAGGCGAAGGCGGCACTGGATGGCACTTTCGACCGGGTCGTCGGTTTTGTCCGCCTGGGTGGATACGTCAACTGCACCGCCGACTTTACCGAACATCCGCAGGTCATCAACGGGGCGTCGGACCTGATCGTCGAGATTTTCGAGGATAAGGGAAAGCATGCACGCATCGCGGTGGGCGCGCATTCGTTGCCGATGAACGCGTCTGTCGAAATCGATGCAATCCTGGAAATTCTCTGACCGGCCGGCCGGCGATCAGTTGCCCGATATGATCCGGACCGTCGCCGCGCCCTTTGCGACCGTTGCCGAAGCGGCGCCGTCTTCCGCCTTTTGAGCTTCCGCGGCAAACCCCTTCCACCCTTCGAGCCAGGCCAAAAACGCGCTCGAATCGAACGGGCGCGAGATGTAATACCCCTGCGCGATATCGCAGCCGAGTCTGCGCAGCGCGACCAGATGCGGGTCCGCCTCCACACCTTCGGCAACCACGCTGAGACCCAGGTTGTGCGCCAGATCGATCGTCGATCGCACAATGACCTCGTCGCTGCGATCCGTGGTCATCTGCATCACGAATGACTTGTCGATCTTCAACTCGTCCACCGGCAGGGTTTTCAGGTAGGCCAGGGACGAATAGCCCGTGCCAAAATCGTCGATCGCCAGCCGGACATTGCAGGCCTTCAGCATGTGGATGGCGTGCAGCGCGCTTTCAGGATCGGTCATGATCGCGTTCTCGGTGATCTCCAGCGTCAACCGCTCCGGCGCGACCTTGTGTTTGGCCAGCAGGCCGGAGACGACTTCCGCGAGATCGTCCTCGTGCAAATTCCTCGGCGACAGGTTGATCGAAAGCCCAAGCGAGAGGCCCCGCTGTTCCCATTCCGCAAGTTGGCGTACCGCCTTGCCCAGAATCCATCGGCTGAGAGGGCGGATCACCCCTGTTTGCTCGGCCAGAGAGATAAACTCCACCGGTGGAACCAGCCCATAACGCGGATGTTGCCAGCGCACCAGCGCCTCGGCGCCGGTGACCCGGCCACCCGTCACCTCGACCTGGGGCTGCAGGAACAAGACCAACTCGTCGTCGTCCAGCGCCTTGCGCAACTCGCCACTCATTGACAGGTTGCGCACGCTGTTGGTGTCGCGATAGGGATCGTAGAGCGAGACAGTGGAATGATCGCCCTTCGCCACATACATGGCGACATCGGCGCTGCGCATCAGCGCGCTCGCATCCGTGCCGTGGTCGGGGTATAGCGCCACGCCGATGCTGACGCCGACCTCCAGCGTAAGGTTGTCGACCGGAAACGGCTTGCGCAGCGCGTCAGCGATTCGCCCGGCCACGTCCAGCGCCTGGGTCGGGCCGGATACGGCAGGCAGCAATACCGCGAACTCGTCGCCCCCGAGACGCGCGATCGTGTCGGTTGAACGCAACGGCGCCCCGAGCATGCGGCCGACCTCGGTAAGCAGCGAATCGCCAACCCCGTGACCGAGCGTGTCGTTGATCTCCTTGAACCGATCCAGATCCAGGAGCATCAGGGCGAGCGGTTTGCCTTCGCGCTCCGCCATCGAGATCGCATGGTCCAGCCGATCCATCAGCAGGGTACGGTTGGGAAGGCCGGTCAGCGTATCGTGCAAGGCAAGGTATTCCAGCAACTTCTGCTGTGCCTGCCGCACGGTCACGTCGCGCCCGATCACCACGAAATGCTGCTGGCCGTCGAGCTGCATGGAATCGACGGTAACCTCCAGCGGCACCTCGCCGCCGTCGACGCGCACGCCTTCGATTTCGCGCGAGCCGCGCTGCTCGGCGAGATGTATGGTCAGGGCCTCGACACTGTCAAATGACGGCACCAGCGTTTCCAGGCTCCGTCCGATCAACTCGTTGCGCTCCGCGCCGAACAATGTCTCGGCCGCCGGATTGGCGAGTTCGATGACAAGATCGCGCGATACCGACAGAATGCCGTCGGAACTGCTCTCGACGACGCTGCGCATGAGAGCCGTGCTCCGGCGCAATCTGGCGCCCCGCACCAGCAAGGTGAGTTCCTGACGGTCGATCCAGAAGCCAAGTTCGGACACGAACAGGATAACCACCGCGGCGATCCACGGCGTAACCTCCAGCATTATCGGCAGCCAGATCTGCGCGGCCACCGACACGCCGATCGCGATGACAACGAACACACCGCCCCCCGCCAGTCCCCGACGCCAGGACGAGAACCGGAATATCCGGCCGAAGCCGAATGCGGACGCAAAAATCCCGACAACGATCAGCCACGGCGCCGCCCGATGAAGGACCCGTCCCTGCACCAGAGATTCATAGGCGAGAGCCTGCAGCACCGGACCGGGCAGATTTCTGTAATACGGAACGGTGAATTGGTCACCCAACTCGATCGCGGTCGCGCCGACGATCACCTTGCGCCCGGCCACCACGGCCGGATCGAAGTCGCCCGCCATCACGTCGACATAGGAAAGATACGGAAGCGACGACGGTCGAATACCGTAATCCACGTAGAACAACCCCAACGACACGAAGCCGCCATCGGCCAGCATGCCGGCCATCGTCGGCAGGATGCCGTCGCTCCATTTGTCGGAGGCGGAGTGCCGCCAGACCAGGCCGTCGGATTCAGGAACGGCATTGACCGAGGCAATCTGCGCCTGTCGGCGAAACGCGGGCATCGGCGCGGTGTAATTCGTGACGCCCTTGCCGCCATCGAGGCCGCCGGCGGCCTGCCGGAACGCCGGCAACACAACCCTACCGCCCGCCCGCGCCAGGGATTCTTCCAGCTTGCCATCCTCAACCGGCGTCGAATACGAACCGAGGTCGATGTCGAAGGCGATCATCTCGGCCCCGGCATCGACCAACCGGTCGATGACCGCCGCATGATAACCACGCGGCCAGGGCCGGTCATCGAGCTGCTTCAGGCTTTCCGGATCGATGCCAACGACGACCAACGTGCCAGATGCGTCACGCCCGGAAAGACCGAACCGCATCTCGGACAACAGTCTCTCCACCGGTGTCAGGATGCCGGACGCATAGAGAATCGTGGCAAGAAGCCCCGCGCCCAGAGACTGGACCCAGCGCATCTCTAGCCTTCCCGACCTCCGCCGCTGTCCGGTCTCGCCGGCCATTCCCCTCTCCTTCACCCCGGTATCCTGTGCTCGCCGGTCGTCATCCGTCCGTGCCGCCGGCGCTCGCGCCGCCGCCAGGGTTCCCAACGATACCCGGATCGCCCCGATGCACCGCGGCCAGTACAACAAGATGCGTATTCGGCATCACCGTCATGCTCTCGCCGGCCCGGACGAGTTCCAGCCGGCTTGCCACCTCTTCCCGCCATGGAACATCGCAACCTCCGTACGCCGCGCATTCGATCTTGCAGGCACATATATTAATATCAAATTAACCCAACTATACGGTATGGGCATCCGTTCGCGAACAACTACTAGCTCGACTGAAGGAAATATTTTAAATGTATTTTAGTTTTGCCCTGCACGTGGCATCGTCTGCGTTCCATCCGCGCGGACATTCCGCGGAATTCAGCGAGCATGGCAAAATTCGGGGATGCCGGTACACAGGGCGGGCGGGGTGCGTCGCGGCCCGGCCCGTTGCCGGGTTTGACGCCGCCTCCCGAATGCCGTATTGCCCGCATGACGGTTACGCATACCCCTCCCGGA
Source organism: Rhodospirillales bacterium (assembly GCA_024644185.1). Lineage (GTDB taxonomy): Bacteria > Pseudomonadota > Alphaproteobacteria > UBA8366 > JADFVY01 > JAHELM01. The sequence goes on from JAHELM010000256.1 coordinate 4,635, forward strand.
AAGGGAGCCCGGCCATGAAGACGTTTCACTGCGCGTGCGGCAACAGGATCTATTTCGAGAACACCCAATGTCAGGCTTGCGGCAGGGAAACG
>JAHELM010000257.1 GCA_024644185.1 Rhodospirillales bacterium
CGCCGCCGAGGACGACCGGCAGCGCGCCGGATTCCAGAATCTTGCGCACGCCCAATTCGATATTGGCGTGGCTCTTGATCGTATCGGTATGGACCATGTCGGCATCGCCGATATCGGCGATGCGCACCTCGCCCTTCGGCAGATAGACGACGTCGTCCTCGAAATCGCAGGCCCCGCCATGCCGTGTCTTCCTGTCGGTTCGCCGCGGGAGTTTAGGGGATTATGCGTGCGGTGGGAACGGTCGAGGCGCCGGTTGGATGACGCCGACGCGGCCGCTCACAGCCCCACTGCGGCAGGGGGCACGCCGGGGGGCAATTTCAGCGCAGACAGCGGAATTGGTGGGCGCCGAGTTCCCGTATCCGGTAGACGGCCAGATTGGCGCGCCGCACGATGTAGCGCGTCGGCCGCGCCGGCGACCAGATGCGCGGATTCGGCAACACGGCCGCCAGCAGCGCCGCCTCGCGCCGGGACAAGGCGCTCGCCGGTTTCCTGAAATACGCCTGCGACGCAGCCTCGACGCCGTAGATGCCGGGGCCCCATTCGATCACGTTCAGATAGACCTCCATGATCCGCCGCTTGCTCCAGTAGTATTCGACCATGCCGGTGAACGGCACCTCGATCGCCTTGCGCAGAAAACTGCGGCCGGGCCACAGGAACACATTCTTGGCGGTCTGCTGGGAGATGGTGCTGCCGCCGCGCACCCCGCCCGTGCCGCGCGCCTGGTCGGCCGCCGCCTCGAATATGGCGCCCCAGTCGAAACCGCCATGCTCGCAGAACAGATTATCCTCCAGCGCGATGACCGCCCTGGCCACATCGGGAGACATGCGTTCGAACGGAATCCAGGTCTTCTTCAACCCTTCGCCCTCGAACAGCCGGAGCACCATCAGCGGGGTCACCGGCGGTGCCACATCGCGATACACCGCCACAAAGGTCGGCGGGCTGAGAAGCAGCAGCAACACCGTCAGCAGGGTAATCCGGCGCACGCGCTTCCAGAATCCGCCTTCGCGGGCAAAGGGGTCGCGGCTGAACATCCTCAGCCACGACCATCCGCTGCGATATTTGCGACGGCGCCAAGCCATTCTGCAGAAATTACCCTCCCGGCTCGTTTCCGCCAGCCGCGCGGCCTGTGTCGGACTCCGCGTCAGTGTGGCCGAACAGCGGTGTATGGAGCGTTAATCCGTGGATTATACGGTGGGACGCTGAATAAAGCCGGGGTCGTCCGGCGATTCGTCACGGTATTCCTTGAGGTGGCGCACCCGCGCCGTCTCGGGCCCTTGCGCGCAGGCCTTGACCATGGCGCGAACCGTGCTTTCCGGCCCGTAGAACAATGCCTCGACCGTGCCTTCGCGGCGATTGCGCACCCAGCCCTCGAGACCGCGCGAATTTGCCCATTCGGCAATCCACGCGCGGAATCCGACCCCCTGGACGCGACCCTCAATCACCACCCTGATCGCTGTCTTCTCAGCCATTGGCCTGCTCGAATTCCAGAATCTTCTGGTCGACCGCCAGACTGGCCCCGGCGGCGGCATGAATCGTACCGATCCTGCCGTCGCGGGTGGCGCGCAGGACGTTTTCCATCTTCATCGCCTCGACCACGGCCAGTTCCTGGCCTGCCTTGACGTCCTCGCCCTCTGTCACGGCGACGCTGACCAGCAGGCCGGGCATCGGCGACAGCAGGAAAGCCGAGAGATCGGGCGGCATCTTTTCCGGCATCAGCCGATGCAGCATGGCCGCGCGCGGCGTCATCACCTTGACGTCGGCCTGGCTGCCCGCATGATTCAACCGCCAGGCAATGCCGGCGCGATCGATCTGGATGCAGACGGCCCGGCCATTGACCTCGCCCCGAAACAGCGCGTCCCCCGGACGCCAGTCCCCATGCACCGCATAGACCGCTTCGCCCAGCGTGACCTCGGCGCCATGCGCCGTCGGCAGCGCGGTCAGCGTAAATTCCTCGCCCCCCATCAGCGCCACGTAATCGTCAGGCACCCGGCGTTCATGTCCCTGCAACTGGCCGGAAATCGACGCCGCGCGATCCTCGACGATCCGGTGCACCGTGGCCGCGACGGCGACCAGAAGGCGCGGGTCGTCATGCACCGTATCCTCGGACCGGAAGCCTTCCGGGTATTCCTCGGCGATGAAATTGGTGGTCAACCGCCCCTCGTGGAAGCGCGGATGCGCCATCAGGGCCGCCAGAAACGGGATGTTGTGGGCAATACCGCGGATATGGAAGGCGTCCAGCGCTTCGCGCATGTGGCCGATCGCCTCGTCGCGGGTACGGCCGCCGGCAATCAGCTTGGCGACCATCGGGTCGTAATACATGCTGATCTCGCCACCCTCGTAGACGCCGGTATCGACGCGCACATCCGGCCCCTCTTCCGGCGGCCGATAGCGCACCAGACGGCCGGTCGACGGCATGAAGTTGCGGAAGGGATCCTCGGCATAGACGCGGGCCTCGATAGCCCAGCCCTTCAGCTTCACGTCCTTCTGTCCGAAGGACAGCTTTTCGCCGGCGGCGACGCGGATCATCTGCTCGACCAGATCGAGGCCGGTGACGTATTCGGTCACCGGATGCTCGACCTGCAAGCGGGTGTTCATTTCCAGGAAGTAGAAATTGCGGTCGCGGTCGACGATGAACTCGACCGTGCCGGCCGAACGATAATCCACCACCTTGGCCAACGCCACCGCCTGTTCGCCCATGGCCTTGCGGGTCTTGGCGTCGAGGAAGGGCGACGGCGCCTCTTCGATGACCTTCTGGTGCCGGCGCTGGATCGAGCATTCGCGCTCGCCCAGATACAGCGTGTTGCCATGCCCATCGGCCAGAATCTGGATCTCGATGTGCCGCGGTTCCTCGATGTATTTCTCGATGAACACGCGGTCGTCGGCAAAGCTGGACTTCGCCTCGCTGGTAGCCGAGCGGAAGCCTTCTCGCGTCTCGGCATCGTCGCGGGCAATGCGCATGCCCTTGCCGCCGCCGCCGGCCGAGGCCTTGACCATGACCGGATAGCCGATTTCGCGGGCGATCCTGACGGCTTCCTTGTCGTCCTTGATGACCCCGAGATAACCCGGGACCGTGCTGACCCCCGCGGCATGGGCGAGCTTCTTGGATTCGATCTTGTCGCCCATGGCGGCGATGGCCTTCAGGCCCGGGCCGATGAAGGCGATGCCGGCCTTCTCCAGCGCGGTCGCGAAGGCAGCGTTTTCCGACAGAAAACCGTAGCCGGGATGCACGGCCTCGGCGCCGGTATCGCGGATCGCCTTCAGAATATTGTCGATCACCAGATAGCTTTGCGCCGAGGGGGCGGCGCCGACGCATACGGCCTCGTCGGCCATTTCCACATGCAGGGCGGCGGCGTCGGCCTCGGAGTGGACGGCGACCGTCTTGATACCCATGCGCCGCGCCGTGCGAATGACCCGGCAGGCGATTTCACCGCGATTGGCGATCAGAATCTTGGAAAACAAAGGCCCTGTCCCCGAATATCTTGAGATTTGTTGAGCGGCAGGGCCACAATACCGCGCGGAACCTGCGCCGCACCGCACCACGCCAAGTTCTTCTTACACTCCGCCGCCCGATGCTGGCAACAGCCGTGGCGGTTCGTTCAGCCGGTGGTCTTCCTGCGTCGCCCGGCATCGGCAGTAACAGCATCGTCCGCGCGCGCCGAATGCTGTATCGCGGCGGCATCGGCCATATCGGGCAGGCGGACGGTAACGGTCGCGCCTTCGCCCGGATCGCTGTCGATCTCGATACTGCCGCCGAGGACGCGACACATCTGCCGGCTGACCGCCAGACCCAGGCCAGCGCCCTCAAAGGCCCTGCTGACGAAGGCATCGTGCTGCGCGAGCGGCTCGAAGACTTCGTCGATCCGGCGGCGATCCATGCCGGTACCGGTGTCGCGCACACGAAACGCCACATGACCGCGCCCGTTCGAACCTTCCCGCCAGGCATCGACGGCGATCCGGCCGTCGCGGGTACAACAGACCGCATTGTCCAGAAGGCTGGCCAGAATGCCCTGAAGTTTCGCCCGGTCGCACGTCATGTTACCCAGCGACGGCGGGCAGTCGACGAGCACGGTATTGCCGTTTTCAACCGCCCACGGCTGCACCGCATGAACCGCTTCGTTCACCAACTCGGCGACGTCGAACGCGGTCGGTTCCAGCCGCACCGAGCCGGCCTCGATCTCGGCCAGATCGAGCACCTCGCTGACCAGCGCCAGCAGATGCCGTCCGGAATTGCGGATATCCTGCGCGTAATCGCGATACCGGACCGGCGCCACCGGGCCGAGGACTTCGTCGGCGATAATCTCCGAGAAGCCGATGACGGCATTCAACGGCGTTCGCAACTCATGGCTCATGCTGGCGAGGAACTGGGACTTGGCGCGGCTGGCGCTCTCCGCCTGGTCGCGCGCCTGGCGCAAGGCGCGTTCCATGCGGGCCCGCACACCGATTTCATCTTCCAACTGGCGGTTCTTGGCGCGCACTGCCTCGCGGCTCTCCTCCAGATTCACATATTGCTGCCGCAGGATGCGCTCGGCCCGACGCACCACCAGCAGCAATCCGACGTAGAGAGTGGAAAAGGCAGCAAGCAGCCCGGTCAGCAACCGGTTTGAAGTCCGGTCGATCTCCGCCAGACGATCCGTCATGTCGGAATAGAGTTCGAATACACCCTGCACGGCGCCATCGGCGGCACGAACCGGCAGATAG
>JAHELM010000258.1 GCA_024644185.1 Rhodospirillales bacterium
GCCGGTGAGCATCGCCTTGCGGCTGGATGCCGGCGGGTTCTCGCCGCGGCGCGCACGGCCCTGATAGACCTGGATCATCACGAAGCCGACGACCACGATCGCGGCGAAGACCAGCTTGGCGCGGAACCACCAGCCCCCGGCCTCGGCGACCTCCTCGCCCCCGACGCCGACGAGGGCAATCCCGGACAGGATCAGCAAGGTGATGCCGCCGATCGCCACCGGCCGCACCGCCAATGCCACGCGCCCCATCAAGGGGCCAGCCTCGGCGGGTGGCAACTTCGCGGCGGCGAGTCCGAGTACGAACATGGTGATGGAAATTCCCAGCCCGGTCGCCAGCGACAGGAAATGGATGGCAAGAAGCGTCTCGAACATCTTTCTCTCTCCCGGTGTTTTCGTGTTTTTCGCTCGACCGGGACATTAGCGGAGGATGACCGCAAGGCGAAAGCCGGATTAATTCCCGGCAATGTCCACTTGAAAAAAATGGTTTTTAATCTATGTATCTGGAGGCGACGTTCCACAAACGTTCCGATCTTGTAGAGGAACCAGGGTTACCGACATGAAACGCAAGGACGAGACTCTTCTGAAATCGGCGGCCGGGGCCGGGCTGGGCGCCGCGATCCGCGCCACGGAGGCGGTGCTGGGCTCGCTGCGCGCCGCCTATCGCCGGGCGACCGGTCATCAACCGCCAGTTCGGGCCGAAGCCGTTGCGGCCGGGCCGGTGCCGGCGGTGCCGGTCGAGACTTCGGTGACGTCGGACTACATCGTCTGCCTGGAGGACGGTCGCCGCTTCAAGATGCTGAAGGGCCATCTGCGGGCGGCCTATGGATTGAGCCCGCGGGAATACCGCGAGAAATGGAACCTGCCGGCGGATTATCCGATGGTCGCGCCGAACTATCGCGAGAAGCGGGCGCGGATGGCGAAGGACATGGGCCTGGGCCATATGCGCAGCCGTTCGACCGACGACGCCGCAGACCAGCAGGCCGCCTGACGGGCACGCCCCGACGCTTGACCAAGGTCAATGCCGGCAATGGCGCCCGCTGGCACGCTGCGAGGCCAAATTGCCGAGGCGGGCCCCGCGGTGACCGTGCACAATGCCGATATCGCGGCAACCTTCGAGAAGGTCGCCGATCTGCTGGAAATCGAAGGGGCGAACGCGTTTCGCGTGCGCGCCTGGCGGAAGGCCGCGCAAACGATCGCCGCCCTGCCCCGAAAGCTTTCCGACATGGTCGGCGCCGGCGAGGATTTGCGCGAATTGCCGGGTATCGGCGAGGATCTGGCGGCGCGGATCGCCGAGATCGTCGACACCGGCAAACTGGCCCTGCTGGAGGAGATCGAGCGCCGGACGCCCGGCGATCTGGCGGAGCTCATGGACTTGCCGGGGCTGGGGCCGAAGCGGGTTCTGGCGCTGCACGAGACGCTGGGGGTCACGGGGATCGAGGACGTGTTGCGCGCCGCCCGCACCGGGGCGCTGCGCAAGCTGCCGGGGTTCGGTCCGAAACTGCAGGAACAGATCCTGCATGCGCTGACCACGCGTGGCGCCGGCGAAAAGCGAATGCGGCTTATGGTGGCCTCGGCAATCGCCGACGATCTGCTTGGCCATTTGCGGACAGCGCCCGGCATCGGCGAGGTTGCCGTCGCCGGCAGCTTTCGCCGCCGCAAGGAGACGGTCGGCGACCTGGACCTGCTGGCCAGCGGATCCACGCCGGCCCGCATCGTCGACCATTTCATGACGCAGGAGGATATTGCGGCGGTCGTCGAGAAGGGCGGCACGCGGGCCACGGTGATCCTGCGGGGCGGACTGCAAGTCGATCTGCGCGCCGTGCCGGCGGAGAGTTTCGGCGCCACGCTGCAATACCTGACCGGATCGAAGGCGCACAATGTCGCGCTGCGCCGGCTGGCCCGCGCCGACGGCCTGAAGCTGAACGAATACGGCATCTTCCGGAACCGCGATCAATTGGCGGGACGGACCGAGGAGGATGTGTACGCCATGCTGGGCCTGCCCTGGATTCCGCCCGAGCTGCGCGAGAACCAGGGCGAGATCGAGGCGGCGCGCGAGGGGCGATTGCCCAGGCTGGTCACCCGCGCGGATATTCGCGGCGACCTGCACATTCACACCCGCGCATCGGACGGCAGCGCGACGCTGGCCGGGATGGCGGCGGCGGCGAGAGCCCTGGGTTACGAATACATCGCCATTACCGAGCACAGCCAGCGGGTGACCGTGGCGCATGGCCTCGACGAAACCCGGCTGGCCGAACAGATCGACGAGATCGACGCGCTGAACGCGACGCTGAAGGACCTGGCGATCCTGAAGGGCGTCGAGGTGGATATTCTGGAGGACGGTTCGCTCGACCTGCCGGATTCGATCCTGAGGCGGCTGGATATCGTGCTTGGCGCGGTGCATTCGGCCTTCGGGCTGGATCGCGACGCGCAGACCGACCGCCTGCTGCGGGCGATGGACAATCCGAACCTGAACCTGATCGCGCATCCCACCGGCCGGCTGATCGGTCGGCGCGACGCCATGGAAATCGACATGCCGAGACTGATCGACGGCGCGGCGCGGCGCGGGGTCTTCCTGGAGATCAACGGCCAGCCCGACCGGCTCGATCTCGACGACCGGCACTGCCACATGGCAAAGCTGGCCGGGCTGCGCATGGCCCTGTCCACCGACGCGCACCGCCCCAGCGACCTTGAGTTCATGGCCGGTGCCGTCGATCAGGCGCGGCGCGGCTGGATCGAGGCGGGCGACGTGCTCAACACCAAACCTCTGGGCCAATTGCGCAAACTGCTCAAGCGTTGACGCAAGTCAATGACGGCGGGCGCCGTTCTCCGGATGATCGGCCGATCCTGTTTCTCCCTCCCGGATATCGGGACAGAGCAGGCGGAGGATTTGGTCATGCCGGTCCGGCACGAACAATTCTATTTCGGATTGCGGGTGGCATCCCTGACCCGGCGACGGCCGTCGGAAAACGGGTTCGAGCCCGGCTATCTGGCCCTGCTTCGGTCCGGCGAGCTGGCGGCGCGGGCAAGCGATAGCGCCCGACACCTTGAGGACTGCGACCTCTGCGCCCGCTATTGCCATGCCAACCGCAAGAAGACCCTGGATGGCATCGTTTGCGCGACCGGGGAACTGGCAGCGATTGCGTCCTTCGGGGCGCGCCGCGGCGACGAGGATTGCCTGTGCGGATGGCGCGGGTCCGGCACGATCTGCTTCGCCGGCGGCGCCATGCGCGGCATATTCCGCCCGAACCGGGACGCCCGATGCGAAGCCGGCGGCAGAACGTCCACGGCCGCGGACCTGGCCGAATTGATGCTGGATCTGCAGGCCGCCGGTTGCCACAACATCAATCTGGCCAGCGCCGGCCATACCGTCGCGCAAGTTCTGGCGGCGCTGCCCCTGGCCGCCAAGGCCGGGTTGCGGCTGCCACTGGTCTGGAACAGCAATGGCTATGACAGCCCCGAGGCATTGGCGCTGCTCGATGGCGCGGTCGACATCTATCTGCCGGAAATGCGGTACGGCGTTGCCGAAATGGCCGGAAGATATTCCCAACTGCCCGATTACGTCGCCGTCAACCGCGCCGCGGTCGCCGAGATGCACCGCCAGGTGGGCGATCTGCGCGTGGGTGCCGATGGAATCGCGCGTCGTGGCCTTCTGGTGCGTCATCTGGTGCTGCCCGGCGGCATCGCCGGCACCGGCGAGACGGCCCGCTTTCTCGCCGAATCCATTTCACCGAACACCTGGATCGATATCACGGACCAGTACCGGCCCAGCGACCGCGCGCCGGAATACCCGGAACTCGACCGCCCGATCACGGCCGCGGAATACGCCGAAGCCCTGGCGCAGGCCCGGGCCGCCGGCCTCACCCGCATCGACCGGCGATGCAGCGCCGCATGGCTGGTCCGCTGGCCGTGACAAGCCGCTATCCGGCCGGCGCGAAATCCCTGCCCAACGCTTCCGCGCGCAGCAGAATCGCCTGGATCGCCGCCGCGTCGCCAAGCGAATCGTAAAGATATTCCAGGCGTGTGTCGGCGACGCCGCAATAATGGCCGATGCCGTGCAGAATCTGGATCTCGCCGGCCAGGTCGTAGCGATTCTTTTCGTAGGTCGCGCGGCCGCTGCCGGCAACACCCAGGAACAGCAGCGTGCGAACCGGCAGGGCGCGGTCGCCGTCATAGGCGAAGCCGCGATTGAACACCCGGTCGATCCAGCCCTTGCTCATCGCCGGCAACCCCCACCACCATACCGGAAAAATCAGGACCAGCGCGTCGGCGGCCCGGATTCGCGCCATCTCGGCCTCGGCGGCGGGGGAATATTTCCTGTCGATGTCCTGCCAGTCCGGCTCGTCCGCCGGCGGCATCCGCGGATCGAATCCGGCGGCATGAAGATCGTGCAGGACGGGCTCGTGGCCGCCGGCGGCAAGCCCCTTGGCAAGACGCGCGGCAACCGCATGGGTAAGCGAATCGCGGCGCGGGTGGTCGATGACGGTCAGAACTTTCATGGGTCCTCGATAGCTGGCTACGGGTATGAATTATTTCAATTTCCTGCGCGACGCGACGCGTGGCGACCGGTCACGCCAGTCGCCGGATACGACAACACCAAAGCCGCGAACGCGACCGGGCGGCAACAGATAGGCCAAGATCGGAAGGCACACGTCTGAACT
>JAHELM010000259.1 GCA_024644185.1 Rhodospirillales bacterium
CGGACAGCTTGCGCGTGGACAACGTGTAGAGGGCAAAGGTGCAGCCGGCGCCGAGCGCCAGGATCGAACCCCACTGCACAATTCCGAAGCCGGGCCGCAGTATGATCATCGCTCCGGCAAAACCGACGATGACCGCGCTCCAGCGGCGGATACCGACTTTCTCGCCGAGCAATACGGTGGACAGCGCCGTCACCACCATCGGCGAGATGAACAAGAGGGCCAGCGCGTCGGCTATCGGCATGACGCTGATCGCCGCGAAGAACAGGATGGTGGAGACAAGCAGAAAACCGCCACGCACAAGTTGCAGCATCGGCCGCTTCGGCCGCAGCGCGGCGGTGCCGTAACGGTACAGGACGATCGGTGCCAGGATGGCGAAGTGAAAGAAGAATCGCGACCATACCAGTTGCGACACCGCATAGCGGGCGCTGAGATCCTTGGCGAGGCCATCCATGAAGGGCACGACCATCATCGCCGCGACCAGCAGCAGGATGCCCTTCAGCGTATTGTCGGGCGGTCCGGCGTCCGTCTTGCCGGGCGCGGCGCCCAGGGCGCCGGCTTCCTCCAGACCTTCACCTTCCGGACCCTGGGTCACGCCAGCGCTGCCATGTCAGGCCTTGAGCGCCGCCGCCAGATCGTCCTTCAGATCCTCGACATCCTCCAGCCCGACCGATAGCCGCAGCAGCCCTTCGCCGATGCCCAGCCGCGCACGCTCTTCGGCCGGCAGGCGCTGATGCGTCGTGGTGGCGGGATGCGTAACCAGGCTCTTGGCATCGCCCAGATTGTTCGAGATGTCGATGATACCGAGCCGGTTCAGAACCTTGAATGCGCCGGCCTTGCCGCCCGCGACCTCAAAGGCGATCATCGTGCCGCCGCGCTTCATCTGCCGTCGGGCGAGGGCGGCCTGCGGATGGCTGTCGCGGTGCGGATACAATACCTTGACCACGCCCTTGCGGCCTTCCAGAAATTCGGCGATCGCGGCCGCATTGTCGCACTGCTTGTCGACGCGCAGCTGCATCGTCTCAAGCCCCTTCAGCAGAACCCAGGCGTTGAACGGGCTGAGGCTGGGGCCGGTATGGCGCAAAAAGGTCTTGAGGTCGCCGCCGATGAAATCCTTGCGCCCCAGCACCGCGCCGCCCAGCGTGCGGCCCTGGCCGTCGATATGCTTGGTCGCCGAATAGACGACGATGTCGGCACCGAATTCCAGCGGCTTTTGCAGCAGCGGCGAGGCGAAGATGTTGTCGACTACCACCTGTGCGCCGGCCTTGTGCGCCAGATCGCAGACCATGGCGAGGTCGATGATCTCCAGCGTCGGGTTCGACGGCGACTCCAGGAACACCGCCTTGGTCGGTTTTGCCAGCGCCGCCTTCCACTGTGCCGCGTCGGTGCCGTCGACGAATACCGTCTCGATGCCGTAGCGCGGCAGCAGGTCGTTGACGATGTACTGGCAGGAACCGAACAGGGCGCGGGCCGCGACAACTCGGTCGCCGGCGCGGACCATGCTCATCAGCGCGGCGAACACGGCGGCCATCCCGCTGGCCGTGGCCATACAGGCCTCGGCACCCTCGATCAGGCGCAGCCGTTCCTCGAACATGGCGACCGTCGGGTTGGCGTAGCGCGAGTAGATGAAGCGCTCGGTCTCGCCCTTGAAAGCGGCCTCCGCCTCTTCCGCCGACTCGTAGACATAGCCCGAGGTCATGAATATCGCCTCGGATGTCTCGTGGAACCGGCTCCGCTCCAAACCGCCGCGCACCATCTCGGTCTGCGGGCGGCGGGTCTTCTTCCTGCTCATGATCCTTCGGTCCTCATGCTTCGCGCAATGTATTCGAAAAGCCGGGCAGGGATAGGACCTGGTGGCTGTTCTGTCAATCTCGGGTCGGCGCTTATCGGCGGCTTGCCTTTCGCCGGTGGCGAACGCAGGATGCGCGCGGTGGCGGCGAGGACTTGGGAGAAGCCGAATCATGTTGATGATCGATGGCGAGAACGTACGGCGATTGACGGAATTCCGGCCGCTGGTCGAGGCCATCCGCGAGATGTTTTGCAAGGACTGCGCGATGCCGGTGCGCCATCATCATACGGTGAAGGTGCCGGGTGCCCCGGACGCGACCATTCTGCTGATGCCGGCCTGGACCGAGGGGGAATTCGTCGGCGTCAAGCTGGTCAATGTATTCCCCGGGAATTCGGCGCATGGCAAGGCGGCTGTCAGCGGGGTCTACGTGCTGTTCGACGGGCTTACGGGATTCCCGCTGGTGCTGATCGACGGTGGCGAGCTGACAGCGCGGCGCACCGCGGCGGCCTCGGCGCTGGCCGCCGACTATCTGGCGCGCAAGGATGCCTCGCAGTTGCTGGTGGTGGCCACCGGGCGGCTGGCGCTGAACATTATCGGTGCCTACCGGGCGATCCGGCCGATCGAACGGGTGGTCGTCTGGGGTCGCGACCGCGCCAGGGCGGAACAGATCGTCGCAAGGCTGGCGCATGAGGATATCGAGGCGGCGGTCGCCACCGACCTGGCCGCGGCGGTCGAGGAAGCCGATATCGTCTCCTGCGCGACCCTGGCGGAAACCCCGCTGATTCACGGCGAATGGCTGCGGCCCGGCGTGCATCTCGACCTGATCGGCGGGTTCACGCCGAAAATGCGCGAGGCGGATGACGAATGCATCCGCCGCGCTCGCGTGTTCTGCGACGTCATGGACAGCGCGACCAGGGAGGCCGGCGATCTGACGCAGCCGATCGCTTCCGGCGTGCTGAAGCGCGAGGAGATCGAGGCCGATCTGTACGGCCTGTGTCGCGGTGAGCACCCCGGCCGCACCGATGACTACGAGATTACCCTGTTCAAATCCGCCGGCGCGGCGCTGGAGGACCTTGCCGGCGCGCTGCTGGCCTGGCGGCAGTCCCGGGCGTGACACAGGATACCGGACCGAATTGGAACCGTCGCGTCTGGGCGCTGGCCGGGCCAATTGTCATTTCCAACGTGACGGTCCCGCTGCTGGGGGCGGTGGATACCGCCGTGGTCGGGCATCTGCCGGATCCGCGTTATATCGGTGGCGTCGCCATCGGCGCGTTGATCTTCAGTTTCGTCTATTGGGGTTTCGGCTTCCTGCGGATGGGCACGACAGGTCTGACCGCGCAGGCCTGGGGGGCCGACAACCCGGCGGAAGTGCGTGCGATGCTGGCCCGGGGCCTGTTGCTGGCGGTCGGTATCGGCGTGGCGTTGCTGATCCTGCGGGCGCCGATCGGAATTCTTTCCTTCCGGCTGTTGCATGCCAGCGTCGCCGTCGAGGATCAGGCGACGGCCTATTACGCAATTCGCATCTGGGGCGCCCCGGCGGCGCTGGCCAATTACGTTCTGCTCGGCTGGTTTCTCGGGCTGCAGGATGCGCGGTGGCCGCTGCTGCTGCAACTCGTCATGAACGGTCTGAACATCGCGCTGGATATTGTGTTCGTTATGGGGCTGGCCTGGGGTGTCGAGGGCGTGGCCGGCGCGACGGTGATCGCCGAATACGTGGCTGTTGGGCTTGGACTGGTACTGGCCTCACGGCGGCTGGCGGCGATGGGGGGCGGACAGGCCGGCGCGCGGATTCTCGATGGCCCGCGCATCCGGCGCATGATCGTGGTCAATCGCGATATCTTCATCCGCACCCTGTGCCTGATCTTCGCCTTCGCCTGGTTTACCGACCGCAGCGCCGTGCTTGGCGATTCGACGCTGGCGGCGAACGCTGTTCTGATGAATCTGGTGACCATCGCCGCCTACGGACTGGACGGATTCGCGCATGCCGCCGAGGCGCTGGTTGGCGGGACGGTCGGGCGACGCGATCCGGCGGCGCTGGCGGCGGCGGTGCGCGCGGCGATGTTATGGGCGGGATTGGTTTCCCTGGCCACGGCCGCGGTCTTCGCGCTGGCCGGCGGCACGATGATCGACGTAATGACCGGCCTGCCGGAAATTCGCGCTCTTGCCCGCGACTTCCTGCCCTGGGTGGCGGTGGCTCCGGTGGTGGCCGTCTGGTGTTTTCTCTATGACGGCATCTTCCTGGGGGCTACCCGCACGCGCGAGCTGCGCAACGCCATGCTGATGTCGATGACGGGATATCTGGCCGCCGCATGGTTGTTCTTGCCGGTCTGGGGCAATCACGGATTATGGGCGGCGCTGTTGCTGTTCTTCGTGCTGCGCGGCCTGACGCTTGCCGCGTATTACCCTGGAGTTGCGCGGGCGACCGGCTGAAAGCGCCCCTAGCGGAAGCGTCGTCTCGTCCACCGGTACGCGATGACGGCAAGCGGCAGCGGCAGCCCGAGCATGAAGATTACGGTCGTCCAGGATTTCAGCAGGGTGGCTGCGTTCGCGGCCGAGACGAGGTTGGATGTCAGGTCGGGAAACCGGCGGAGCATGAGGCCGATGAGTCCGTTTTCAAGGTAGTCCGCGGCGCCGGCCAGCGGCGCCAGCACGGCGAAGAACCGCAGTACCGGAGCCAGTCCGGCCCGCGCGACAAGCCACAGCCAAAGCGCCCCATAGCCGGCGCCGAACAGCGCCGGATAGACCAGATCCAAGGGAAGCTGGCGCCACAGATAATAAGTCCGCCCTTCCGCGCCGATCGCGTCGAGGAAATACTGCGCATAGGGCAGGTCGTATCCGGTCG
>JAHELM010000260.1 GCA_024644185.1 Rhodospirillales bacterium
CTCGCCGTTGCGGCGGCGGATATAGGGTGACATGGTGCATCCCTATATCCGCCGCCGCAACGGCGAGGAGCGGGTGGAATACCCGTCCGAGGAATTGCGCCAGGTGCTGGGAAAGACGCTGGGCGTGCCATTGTTCCAGGAACAGGCGATGAGGATCGCCATGGTGGCGGCCGGCTTCACCGCGGCCGAGGCCGACGGGTTGCGCCGTGCCATGGCGACCTTCCGCCATACCGGCAAGATTCATGCGTTCCGCGAAAAGATGATCGGCGGCATGCTGGCGCGCGGCTATACGCCCGATTTCGCCGAGCGCTGCTTTCGCCAGATCGAAGGGTTCGGCGAGTACGGCTTCCCCGAAAGCCATGCCGCGTCCTTCGCGCTGCTGGTCTATGTTTCCGCCTGGATGAAGCGGCGCTATCCGGCGGCGTTTGCCTGCGCCCTGCTGAACAGCCAGCCGATGGGGTTCTACGCCCCGGCGCAGATCGTCCGCGACGCCCGTGAACACGGGATCGCGGTTCTGCCGCCGGACGTGAATTTTTCCGATTGGGACTGCACGCTGGAGGCTGGCGGCGATCCCGGCGGCCCGGCCGGCGGCTTCGTCCTGCGCCTGGGTTTGCGCCAGATCAAGGGGTTGCCGCAGCAGGATGCCGAATGGATCGCTGCCGCGCGCGGCAACGGCTATGCCGATCCGGCGGCGCTGTGGCGGCGGGCCGGGATCGCTCCGGCGGGGCTGGCCAGGCTGGCCGCGGCGGATGCCTTCGGTTCGATGGCGCTGGACCGGCGATCGGCATTGTGGGCGGTGAAGGGGCTGGGGCCGGCGCCACTGCCGCTATTCGCCGCCAGCGGGGTCGAGGAACGCGGCGAGGAACCGCCGGTGACGCTGCCGGACATGGCCGAGGGCGAGGCGGTGACCGCCGATTACCGGACCATCCGGCTGACGCTGCGCAGTCACCCCATGGCGCTGTTGCGGCCCCATCTGCCGCGCGATATCCCGGCGGCGGCGCTGGCCGACACCAAGGCCGGGGCGCGCGTCGCGGTCAGCGGCCTGGTGCTGGTGCGCCAGCGTCCGGGCACCGCCAGGGGCGTGATCTTCGTCACCCTGGAGGACGAAACGGCCACGGCCAACATCATCGTCTGGCCGGCGAAATTCGAGACGTTCCGGCGCCAGGTGCTGACGGCGCGGCTGATGCGGGTCGGCGGCCGGCTGCAGCGCGAGGGACAGGTGATCCATATCGTCGCCGACAGCATCGAGGATATGTCCGCCCTGCTGGACGAGCTGGACGAGATGGACGAGCCCGGGGGGGCGCCGCTCGACCCGGTCAACGCCCAGGCCGACGAGGTGCGAAGCGGCACCGCGGACGATCCGCGCGGCCCGTTGCGCCACGCAGTCCCGAAACTGCGCCGCCATCCCCGGGACCAGGCGCGAACCCTGTTTCCGTCGCGGGATTTCCATTGAATCCCGCTACGCTACCCCGCGTGGGCGTCCAGCCATTCGCTGCGCAGGCGATTGACCTCGCCGGTGTGGTGGCGGGCCCGCTTGCCGCTGGGCGGCAGATCCTCGGTATAGAAAAAGTCCGGCAACTCGTCGTCGGCCTCGGTGAAGCCGGCGGCGCGGTTGAATTCGTCTTCCAGGATCAGTGTCTCGCGGCCCAGCCGGCCGAAAAACTCAACCGGCAGCGACGTTCCCAGCGCGTTGTTGAGGGCATCGACGATGAGCTGATGGTTCGCATTGGTCACCGAGCGCCCGAAAATGCAGATTCCGGTCGAATCCGCCGCCGCGCTGTTGACCTGCATGTTCATGCTGAGGTCGGTCAGATGCGCCGTGTCCTTGTCCTTGCACTCATAGGCCGGCAGGTTTCCGGCGGTGTGGTCGGCGCCCTGGGCGGTGACCATCATGGTGATGCCGGTCACCTCGATGACGCGCGGATCGTAGGCGCTGATCGCCTGCTTCTTGATGACGGGCACGCGTTTCACCCCGAAACGCTCGCCGATGCGCGCCGTGCCTTCGGCCAGCATCCGGCCGCGCGCATTGCCGTCGCGAATGTCCTCCAGCGCCTTCTGCATGAAGGCGGTATCGCCGAACTCCGCCTCGCCGGCCTCCATCAGCACGGCCAGCATGGCGCCCACCTCGATGGTGTCGATGCCCAGATCGTTGGCGATGGCATTCAGCCTGGCCAGCGCGTCCGGCTCGGTCAGGCCGCAATTGGTGCCCAGCAGACCGATGGTCTCGTATTCCAGCGGCGAGACCATCTCCTTGCCGTTCTCGTCGGCATAGACGTTGCTGCACTTGATCATGCAGCCGGGCATGCAGGCGTGTTCGGTTTCGCCGCCGCGCGCAATGTTCTGCTGACGGATGAAGTCGCCGCCCATCTTCAGCGGGCCTTCCGCCGTATCGACCAGACGCCCGCCGCTGAAATTGCGCACCGGCAACCCGCCGACATGGTTGGTCAGATCGGCGACCATGGCGGTGCCCAGCAGGGTATAGTTCTTGATCGCCGGCTCGGCGCCCAGCTTTGCGCCGTATTCCTTGATCGAACCCATCAGCGCCCGGCGGTCGTGGAAGGGCGGCATCTTGTGCTTGTCGATGACGATCGCCTTGACCTTCTTCGATCCCATCACCGCGCCGACGCCGCCGCGCGCGGCGATGCGCACCGGCCGCCCCTCGGGGTCGGAGAAGGCGATGCCGCCGATCAGGCCCAGATATTCGCCGACCGGCCCGCAGATCGGCAGGCTGACCTTGTCGCCGTATTTCTCGTGCAGTTGCCGCGCGACCTCGAAATTGCCCTTGCCCATATAGGGCGAGGCGTCCTCGAAGGAGATCTCGCCCTCTTTCGGGATGCGGATCACCACCCACTCGTCGGACGCGCCGTAGAGCGTCAAACCGGCCAGTTCCAACTGGCCCAGAGCGAAGGCGAAGGTACCGCCGGAATTGGACTCCTTGATGCCGCCGGTCAGCGGGCTCTTGCAGCCGACGCTCAACCGGTTGGCATTGGAAAAATTGGTACCGGCGAAGGGGCCGGCGGAAAAGATCAGCGGATTTTCAGGGGCCAGCGGGTCGACCCCGGCCGCCCCGCGATCCAGCAGCGTCTTGACGATAAAATACCGGCCGGCCCGGGCCAGCGCCTCGCCGCTCATCTCCTCGGACTCGATGGATCGCTTGCCGAGATCGATATGAAGGAATCTACGCATTCTTGCCCCCCGCTTCAGTCGTGCGAGAAAATAGTCCGACGGCCCCGGCGATGCCAGTGGCGATCGCGATTTTCGATAAAGCTCAGTATACTGATTATCTCGGCGACCGGAAAGAGGAGATCGGAATCCCGCGCCCGGTTTTCGGTTGCCGCACCGCAATATGCTAAAATATCGTTAAAACAAAACACGTTTCCGCCATTCCGCAGTCAAATTGCTGCATTGCAAAAACGGCACTACTCCTGCGTGACGCCTGCGCATATCTATAGCGCACACACCGGACGGCAACCAGCCGATCCGGCCAAAGGATCAAGGAGACTACCAATGCTGTTCACCCGTCTTTCCAACGATTTCCGCCGCTGGCGCGATTATCGCCGCACCGTCACCGAACTGTCGAAGCTGAGCCGTCGTGAGCTCGAGGACATCGGTATCGCGCCGTACCAGATCGAAGACGTCGCGCGCGGTCGTTTCCGTCGCTGACCCCTACCGGGATCGCGCGGGGTTGACGGGGCCGGACCGGTCTCGTCGAAGCCCCGCCGCCCGGTGGCCGGTTGCGCCGCCTGGCCCTGCCTTGCTGCCCGGCGCCGCAACCCGCCCCTCGCGCAACTAAGGTTGCACCACCGCATAGCTAATCAGGTCGTCGGCCTCGACCGCCACCCGCAGCTTGCCGAATCCTCCCCATATATCGAGCGCCCGCTGGACGGTGTCCTCCAGCAGTCCGGGTGCCGTTGGCGTTCCGAAAAACACCGCATTCGTTGCCGCGTCATGGAAGGCGATGCCGGCTTGCATGTCGCCGACGATCCTGGGGTTGCGCAGCCAGCCGCCGATTCCGCGGGCCATGATTGCGCGGGATTCGTCGGGATTTTCGGCGATGAAGCGCACCGCGCGGACCCAGCCGCGGTAGAGCGCGCGGAAGTCTGTCTTGCGTTCGTTCACGGTGTCGGTTCTGGCGACCAGCATGTCGGTCAGCAGCCCCGGCTGGCTGGCGCTGTCCACCAGGACATGCGCGGCCCCCCCGGCCTTGGCCCGCGTCAACCAGGGTTCCCAGGTCATCGCCGCATCCACCCTGCCTTCGACGAAGGCGTCGCCGGCATCCCCCGCTTCCAGATCGACGATGGTGATATCCGCCAGCGACATGCCGGCCGCGTCCAGCAGAACCGAAACGAAGAATTCCGCCGGGCCGCCCCGCCGCATCGCCACGACGCGGCCCTTCAGATCGGCAATGGTCTCGATATCGGCCCTGGCGATCAGCCCGTCGCCGCCGCGCGAGGACGCCAGCGCGAAGACATAGGCGAGCGGGATCTCCGGGGTCAGGTAGATGGGCAGCGCATCGATCGTCAGTGCCATGGCGTCGATCCGCCCGGCCCGCAGTGCCGCCGCGCGCACCGAGGCGTCGTCCAGTGGAATCATCTCGACGGCAATGCCCGCGTCGGCAAAGAAC
>JAHELM010000261.1 GCA_024644185.1 Rhodospirillales bacterium
ACCCGCTCGAAGTCACCATGGACCAGATGATCGTGGTCACCCAGGCGGTCCGCCGCGGGGTCGAGCGCGCCCTGGTGAGTTGCGACTTCCCCTTCGGCCCGCTGCAGGAAGGGGTGGACAGCGCGGTGCGCGCGGCCATTCGCCTGGTCAAGGAAGCAGGGGTCGACATGGTCAAGCTGGACGGCGCCGCCGATTTCCCCGAGGCGGTAACGGCGATCGCGCGGGCCGGCATCCCGGTTTTCGCGCAGTTCGGGATCACCCCGCAGACGGCGCTGCAATACGGCATGGAATACAGCGCCATGTCCGGCGCCGGGGCGCAGGTGCCGGCGGAAATGAAGGATCGGTTGATCGCGGAGGCGCGGATGCTGGAGAAGGCCGGCGCGTCGCTGCTGGACTTCACCAATTCCGGGCCGGTCGTCGGGCCCGAGGTGGCAAAGGCCGTCTCGATTCCGGTGATCGGCGGTTTCGGCGGCGGACCCTGGCTGGACGGGCGGATGCGCATGGCGCATGCCGCCATCGGCTACAGCGCCAAGGCGGTGGATTCCGACGCCGGGAACTACGCCAATGTGGGCCGGATCGCCTTCGATGCCCTGACCGCCTATGCCGAGGATGTGCGGGCCGCCCGACAGATCAAGGGCGCTCCGCCCGCGAAGAAAGCGAAGTGACGCCATGCCCATGGTCGATATCGACGGGATTGCCACGCATTATGAGGTGATCGGAGACGGCCCGCCGCTGCTGATGTTCTCGCCCGGCGGTTTCGACGCGACGATGGACAAGTGGCGTTCGCTCGGCGTCTATGCCCGTGTCAGGCTGCTGGACCATCTGCCGGCGAAGTACAAATGCATTGTGTTCGACCGGCGCGAGACCGGCACATCGGGTGGCCGCGTCGAGCGCGTGACCTGGAGCCATTTCGGTGCCCAGGGCAGGGGGCTTCTCGACCGTCTGGGCATCGAGCGCGCCCATCTGATGGGCGGCTGCATGGGCTGTTGCCCGGTTGCCGCCTTCGCCGTCGAATCGCCCGAACGCGTGCTCAGCATGATCCATTACTGGCCGGTCGGCGGGGCGAAATACCGCATCAACGGCCACCTGCGCTTCGCCCGGCATCTGGCCTATGTGGAGGAGAACGGGTTGCAGGCGGTCGTCGATCTGGTGCTTGGCCACGACAAGGGCTTCAGCCAGGACCCGCGCGGCGGCCCCTGGGGGCCGGTCATCCGCAACGAACCCGGCTTCGCCCGGGCTTACGCGGCCCAGAACGCGGAGCATTACAAGCTGCTGGTCGCCGGGATGGTGCGCGGCATGCTTGACCGCGACACCGCGCCGGGCGCCGAGCCGGAGGATTTGTTGCGGCTCGACATCCCGACCCTCATCGTCCCCGGCCAGGATGCCGCCCACGCCACCTCGGCCGCGCGCTATCTGGAGGAATGCATTCCGGGGGCGCAATACTGGGACGTTCCAGTCGATGGCCAGACCGAGGCCACCGCGCCGAACCGGATCCTGGAGTTTCTGGACGGAGTGTGAGGTGCGGCCGCCGGATCGGCCTCTCTAGGCCACCCGCTAGCCGTGCTCGGCAAGGAAGCGCTCAAGCGGGGCAAGGC
Organism: Rhodospirillales bacterium; assembly: GCA_024644185.1. GTDB lineage: Bacteria > Pseudomonadota > Alphaproteobacteria > UBA8366 > JADFVY01 > JAHELM01. Next base: position 1,596 of record JAHELM010000261.1, read on the forward strand.
TGTCGGCATTGCCGCCAGCTTCCAGTTTCGCGAATTCCAGCGCCGCGACCTCATGCTTCCTGAATACCCGCACGACAGCGCGCTCATCCGCGGGCGCCAGACGCTCGACCTGCTCGAACTCCTCGATGAACGCTGGAAAGTCGGCAGTCATTTCGGAAACCAGATCGCGCCACGGCATGCCGGCCTTGGCGTCGGCTTCCGTCTGCCCGGCGCTGCGCAAGGCGGTGGCATCGGCGGTGGCAAGCCTGTACCCTGCGAGCAGGGGGCGGGCTGCCGCGCCAACTACGGATTCCATTCGGGCGAGAAGCAACAAGGCACGGCTCTGCCGGCCGGAATGGAACGAGGCCAGGCGGGCAAAATATGCCTCGCCGGCTATTTCCTCTTCGGCAAACAGCAGCAGGGCGGCGCTGTAGTCGTCAAACAAGCGTGCGGTTCGGGTCATGATCGCAAGTCTTTCAGCCTGTCAGCCCCAGCGTACTTTCCGCGAACAGGGAATCCACCGGCACCCGCTTGGTGACGATCTTCTGGGCGAGCGCGTGGTCGATGAGTTGTTCGAGGACGCGCCGGTTCGGCTCCACGCCGTAGGGCAGGGGGTCGCCGGTCACCGCCATGATGCGGCGGTGCAACGCGTCGATCTCGGTCGGCGCGTCGATGGCGCTGTCCTTCAGGCGTTCCAGATAGAGCCGCTTCGATTCGGCGAAGGCCTGGAAGACCTCCACCGCCAGGTCCGGATTGGCCGCCAGAACGTCGTCGCGCACGGCGATCAGGTGGTTGATCGGATAGAGCCCGCGGCTGCGCATCGCCGCCATGCCGGCCTCGCTTGCCTCGGGGATCAGCGGTCTTACGTCCGGATGATCGACCTCCACCCCGACCGCGGCGGCCAATTCGCCGGAGGCCAGCATCGCCGTCATGTCCTTGCCCTTTTCCATCGGCACCACATTGGCCGGCGGACGGTATTCGGCCACATGCTCGTCGCCCGACAGCACCCAGGTGATCTTGCTCAGATCCACGCCGTATTCGTCCTGCAGGATGCCGCGTGCCCACACGCCCGTGGTCACGGTGTAGCCGCGATTGACGCCGACCCGGCGGCCTTCCAGATCCTTCGGGGCGGCGATGCCGGCCTTCGTGTTGCACAGGATGGCGCCGTGATGGAAACCGCGCACCAGAAAGATCGGCAGCGCCGTGAACTTCACCCCGTGTTCCCGCGCGCAGATATAGGTCGTCAGCGCCATCTCGCAGATATCGAATTCCAGGGTCCGCACCATGCGGCGGAATGCCTGCACCAGAACCGGCACCTCCTCGAAGACGAAATCGAAGTCGGCGGGCTTTACCGTTCCGTCCTTGATGGCCAGGTTGTTGCCCTGGGTTCGCGTGACGGTCTTGAAACCGGGTCTTGCCATGCGGCGTCTCTCCCTCTCGTTGTTCTGTCGGCGGGCCGGCCCGCCGGTGTGGTTTTCCGCCGCCTCAGCAGCACTCGCAGCCCAACTCGCCATAATCGACCAGCGACGGCTTCAGCCAGGCCGGCGGCAAATCGTTCTCGTCCACCGCCGCCGCCGGCTTGAATACCTTGAACCGGTAGCGCATCGTCCCATCGTCCCAGAACGCGACGACGGTCTCGACCGGCGGGCATCCGGGTACCTTGCACGAAATCTCTGCCGCCATCACCGTCGCGCCATCGGAGAGGGTGAAACGGGCGCGCGTCCAGTCCCGGATCCGGTCCAGGGCGCGCAGCTGTTCGGGATTTCCGTCACGCCGTGTCAGCATCCCGCATCTTAGCGCGAGGCGGCATGAGTGCGAAACTCAACCGTTCTTCCTTGCGGAACAATGTTCTTGCATGCAGTCCGGTGGGTTGCTATCGCTCAACCCAACAGAGGAGGACGCATCTTGGCTGAACAAGTGCTCGCGGCGGTGCGCACCGGCGCCCACAGGACGGAATTCCGTGAATATCCGATGCCGGAGGTACCCGACGATGGCGCGCTGATGAAGGTGGAGGTCGCCGGTATCTGTGGCACCGACGTCAAGCTCTACGCCAAGCCGCCGTCCAACGCGCCGGTCATCATGGGGCACGAGAATATCGGCATCGTCACCAAGGCCAGCGCCAAATTCCTGGCGCGCAAGGGTCTCAAGGAGGGCGACCGGATCTTCGTCGAGCATTACCTGCCCTGCATGAAATGCGAGTGGTGCCATATGGGCGAGTATCGCCACTGCGAATCGACCGACTGGCGCTTCAACCCCGACGCCATCCGCTACGGCTATACCTCGGCCGAGCGCGCGCCGCATCTGTGGGGCGGGTTTGCGCAATACATGTACCTGCCCTGGAACGCGATCGTGCACAAGGTGCCGGACGGCGTGTCGGCGGAGCTGGCCGGGATCGTCACGCCGATGGCGAATGGCATCGAATGGGCGCTGTTCGACTGCAATGTGGGCTACAATTCCACGGTGCTCGTGCAGGGACCGGGGCAGCAGGGGCTGTCGCAGACGGTGGCCTGCAAGCAGGCCGGCGCATCGCTGATCATCGTCACCGGCACGCGCAAGGACAAGGCGCGGCTGGAATGCGCGAAGAAGCTGGGCGCCGACCATACCATCGTGGTGGACGAGGAAGACCCGCTGGCGCGCATCATGGAAATCACCGGCGGCCGGGGCGTCGACGTGGCGCTGGACTGCACGGCGGGCGCGGGCACGATCCCGATCCTGCTGGGTGTCGAGGCCCTGAAGCGCAAGGGCGGGACGCTGCTGATCCAGGGTGAAATGGCGGAATTTCCGAACTTCCCCATCGGCAAGGTCACGGTGAAATACATCACCATCAAGAGCGCCCGGGGCCATGGCTACCGGTCCTGCGAACTCGCCCTGCAACAGCTTGCCTCGACGCGCTTCCCGCTGGACCTGATCACCACCCACAAGTTCGGGCTGAAGGATACCGACCTGGCGATCAAGTCGGTCGGCGGCCTGGGCGAGGAAGGCGTAATCCACGTGTCCCTGTTGCCCTGGGAGTGAGACCTTGGCGAGCGAGGAGCGCATCCCCGTC
>JAHELM010000262.1 GCA_024644185.1 Rhodospirillales bacterium
GAGTAAGAAGCCGACCATCTTGATGCGCGTCGAATCCTTCAGCGAATGGATGCGCGGGAACAGATTGGTGATGCGCAACGCCTCCATCAGGAAGACGCCGGTAAAGACCTCCAGAAGAATGATGACCAGGGCGCCGATCTCGGACACCTTCAGCCCGCCGATCAGGGAGTTGCCGCCCACCATTTCCGCCATTGGCCGGGCGATCAGGCGGAAGTTGATGCCGGCGCCGAAAACGGCGACGGCGAGGACGACCGCTGAAATCACGAAATGCGTGAAGGCCGAGGTGGAGAGCGCCCGCTGCGCCTGATCGGTGTTCTTCAGGATTGCCGTGTATTCGGCCATATGCCGATCGATGACCTTGGATTTCTCCAGCAACGCGGCGACATTGCGGTCGCTCTGGGTCATGGTGACTTCCAGCTTGCGCACGTCGGGCAGCATCGCCTTCAGGTTCTTGTGCCGGTCCTGCGTTGCCTTGCGGTATTCATCGGTCGCGGCGGAATGTGCCTTGATCAGCGAGGTATGGGTCGCCTCCAGGATCTTGGCCACCATCGGGTCGCCCTTGGAATTGATATTGGCCACCGCCTTCACCGCATCGACCCAGCCGGGCGGCGAGGGGGGCACATCGGTGCTCTTGTGGTGGTCTTCCTCGATCGCGGTGATGCGTTCGCTGACCCGGCGATACAGCGCCGGCGCATCCGCCAGGTCGCGTTTGACCGCGCTCTCGATGCGCTCGAATTCGCGCTCGATGACGTTTTCCTTTTGCTCGCGTCCATGCGCCAGCAAGACCTCGCGGTTCCGCAGCGAGAAATTATGCTCGGCCCTGAGGATCGAGCGCGCGCCCATGCGAAAACCCCGATGGACCGCCCCGGTCAGCAACAGGATTGCCTGATGGGCCGGCGTGCGCGCCAGATACAGCACGACCGACAGGATGGCAAACCAGATGACCCCGGACAATATGGGGTTGGGCAAAAGCATGAATGCCTTGTCGAACGACATAGATGGTCCTTTCCCGTTCGCCGCCCACCCCGGCCGACGATGTCTAAAATACAATCCATGTACTTTGAGCGATGCCCAATTAACGACACGTTAATGCGAAAATATTATGGCGGGATGCGCTACAAATGACATGAAAATGACATGATCGTGAATCTCGCATTTACCAATTCCGGGATGGTTAACGATCCACGAATACAGAAATAGTCTCTGATATTCCCTCATACAGGGTGGTCCGGGGTTCGGTGAACGGGTGCTTGATTCCGGCAAGCCGCCGCGTTGCCGTGGCCGCTTCCGTCCTTGCGCCGCGCCGGCCGCCGCCTATAATGCGCCGCCTCTGAATCCGGGTACGAGGATCGAATACTATGACCGGAATCCCGATGGTCGGTATTGTCATGGGCAGCCAGTCCGACTGGGCCACCATGCGCCATGCCACCGAAACGCTCGAGGCATTGGGCGTGGCCCATGAGGCGCGCATCGTCTCCGCCCACCGCACCCCGAAACGCATGGTCGAATACGCCGAAGGCGCGCGCGGGCGCGGGCTGAAGGTGATCATCGCCGGCGCCGGCGGGGCGGCGCATCTGCCGGGCATGATTGCGTCGATGACGACATTGCCGGTCTTCGGCGTTCCCGTCGAAAGCAAGAGCCTGAAGGGCCTGGACAGCTTGCTGTCGATCGTGCAGATGCCGGGCGGCGTGCCTGTCGGCACGCTGGCCATTGGCAAGGCCGGGGCGATCAACGCGGCATTGCTGGCGGCCTCGGTGATTGCACTGCAGGATCCGGCGGTGGAAAGGGCGTTGACGGATTGGCGCCGGCGGCAGACCGAATCCGTCGCGGACGAGCCGAAGGATGAGTGACATCCGGCGGCTTCCGCCGAACTCCATCATTGGCATCTTCGGCGGCGGGCAGCTTGGCCGGATGACGGCGCTGGCGGCGGCGCGGCTTGGCTACAAGTGCCATATCTACGCGCCGGAACAGGATATCCCGGCGTCGCAAGTGTCCGCCGCAACCACCCGCGCGTCCTGGGACGATGCCGACGCATTGGAGGAATTCGCCCGCGCCGTCGACGTGGTGACCCTGGAATTCGAAAACGTTCCCGTTGCGGCGGTGCGTCGCGTTGCGGCGATAACGTCCGTGCATCCGGGCGCCGGCGTGCTGGAGATTTGCCAGGACCGGATTCTGGAGAAGGCTTTCCTCAACCGCATCGGTATCGCCACCGCGCCCTGGGCCGAGGTGACCGGCCTGCCGTCGCTGACGGCGGCGGAAACGCGGCTTGGCCGCCCGGCGGTGTTGAAGAGCGCCCGTTTCGGTTATGACGGCAAGGGACAGGCGAAACTCATCCCCGGCGCCGAGGCCGCGCAGGTGTTGGATGCCGTGGGTGCCGACCGCTCGATCCTCGAAGGCTTCATCGATTTCGCGCTGGAAGTCTCGGTCATGGTGGCGCGCGGACAGGACGGCGAGATTGCCGCCTGGCCGGCGGTGGAGAACCGGCACGTGAACCACATCCTCGATACCACCATCGCACCGGCGCGGGTGTCGCCCGCCGTCGTCGCAGAGGCCGATCGCATCGCGCGCCACATCGCCGCCGAGATCGGCCTGATCGGCGTCATGGGGGTGGAGATGTTCGTTACCCGCGACGACCGCGTCCTGGTCAACGAGATGGCGCCGCGCGTCCACAATTCCGGGCACTGGACCATCGACGCCTGCACCACCAGCCAGTTCGAACAGCTTGTGCGTATCGTCTGCGGCCTGCCGCTGGGGTCCACCGAGCGGCATTCCGATGCGGTCATGAAGAATCTTGTCGGCGACGAGGTCGATGCCTGGCCCGGAATACTCGCCGAACCCGGCGCCTGCCTGCACCTCTACGGCAAGGCGGAAACCCGCCCCGGCCGCAAGATGGGCCACGTCACAAGACTGACGCCGCGCAAGGGGCGGTGAGGGGGCGCGTCACCGCCGCGCGCGGTATGGGCGATAGCGCCTGGCGGTGCTGGACAGGCGGTCCCTGATCTTGCTGGTAGCCTTGCCGAAGCTGGCCAGGTCGGCCAGGCGGCGGTCGAGGAAATCCCAGGTATCGGCGCGGCCCTCCGAGCGGTCGGTGAGCCAGTACAGTACCGTGGCGCTGAAGACGCCGGCCAGCAGGCCGCGCCTGGAGTAGTGGTTCCAGTCGGTGGCGGTGTCGCCAGCGGCGCGCCAGATCGTGTCCACCGTGCGCCACAGCAGCTTCGCCGCCAGCGGCGCATTTCGCGGCAGGGCGAGGAAGGCGAGCGCGCGCTGCACCGACTCCCGCCACGGCTCGGCCTGTTGCAGGCGGATCCGCACCGCGGCGCGGACCCGTTCCGTAGTCCGCAGGGCGGCGGAATCGCGCGCCTCCAGCTCTTCAACCATGCGGCGGTCGGCCATCAGGCTGAAGGCTTCGACCATCTCCGCCGGACCGCCGGGGAAGGCGCGTCGGGCCTCATCCCTGGAGAGTCCAAGGTCGGTGGCCGCGCGCATGAGGGCGGTTTCCGTCCAGCCGTCGAAGGGCACATGCGGCAGTGCCGCTTCCAACAGGCGTTCGCGTATATCCATCAGGCAATCTCCGCCGCTTCCGCCGCGGCGCGCATCGCATCGGGCGGGCCGTGGCGCAATTCCTCCTGGAACATCAGCAGCGACAGATCGGTCATGCGCTGCGGATAGAGCATCCCGTCCAGATGGTCGCATTCATGCTGGACGACGCGGGCATGGAAATCCGCGGCCTCGCGCTCGATTCGTGTACCCGAGGGGGTCAGTCCGGAATAGCGGATCCGGGTGAAGCGCGGCACCGCGCCAACCAGGCCGGGCACCGACAGGCAGCCCTCCCAGCCCAGCGCCGTTTCCGCGCCCAGGGGTTCGATCTCCGGATTGATCAGCACGGTCAGCGGCATCGGGCCGTCATTTTCGCCTGTGCCGGCGCGACTCTCGGGCACGTGAAAGATGACCACGCGCAGCGGCACATGCACCTGCGGCGCGGCCAGCCCGGCGCCGTCGGCGTCCTGCATGGTCTCGATCATGTTGCGCACCAGCGCCTGAATGCGTGGCGCGGTCGGATCGGCGACCGGATCGGCCCGGCGCCGCAATACGGGGTGGCCCATGCGGGCTATCTTCAATATGGCCATGCGCCGCACTATGAAGCCGACCGCGCGCATGGTAAAGAGAGAGCGCTCGGGGCCGCGGCAATTATCCGCGAAAAACTGTGCCGCATGGCCTTCACAAGCCGGAAACCCTGTGTTATAAGCCGAGCCCTGTCGGACCGGTGATGCTCCGGGCCGCATCGTCTTTGCATATCCGTGCAGCTTTGAAAGGTGAGCATAACGTGCAGGTAATCGTTCGCGACAACAACGTCGACCAGGCGCTTCGCGCGCTGAAGAAGAAAATGCAGCGCGAGGGTATTTTTCGCGAAATGAAGCTGCGGCGCTCCTATGAGAAGCCGTCCGAGCGCCGGGCCCGCGAATCGGCCGAGGCCGTCCGCCGTCACCGCAAGTTGATGCGCAAGCGCAAGCTGCGCGAAGGGTATTAGTCGCCCCACGGCGGCTCTGTTGCACGGATGGAATTCAGCGCCCGCAGGCCCAGGCCCGCGGGCGTTTTCGCGTTC
>JAHELM010000263.1 GCA_024644185.1 Rhodospirillales bacterium
GTCTGCGCCGCGGCATATTCGGCCGCCGCGTCCTGCACCGCGCGAGGGTCCGGATCGAAATCGCGCGCCAGCATCGCGAAGAAGGCATCCCTGCCGGCTTCGTCCAGACGCCCGAAACGATCGAGCACCATCGCCGCCAGCGCGGTCCCGGAGGCTTCCCCCTTGGAGGAGATCAGCGCCAGGCACAACGCGTTCAGCGGCATCCGCTCGTCGGCCGAACCGCCCGGCAGCCAGTCCGCCAGCCACGAGCCTTTCTCGATCAGGGTATCGAGAATGTCCTGCAACGCCCCCATGGTAATCACAGAGCGCGTCCCATCACCAGATTCGGCAGCCAGGTCGCCAGGCCGGGGAACAGGCACAGCAGGAAAATCCCGAGCACCATGCACAGCACATAGGGCAACGCGCCCTTCAGGATGGTCTGCAACGAAATATCCGGTGCGATGCCGTTGATGACATAGAGGTTCAGGCCCACGGGCGGAGTGATCAATCCGATCTCCATGTTGATCGTCAGCACCACCGCGAACCAGTAGGGGTCGAAGCCCGCCTGCAGGACGATCGGCATCAGGATCGGCGCCGCCATCAAGATCACCGCTACCGGCGGCAGGAAGAACCCGGCGGCCAGCAGGAACAGGTTGACGACGGCCATCAGAACCCAGCGATTGACGTCCAGACCGGCGATCCACTGGGCCATGGACTGGGTGATGAACAGCGAGGACAGGGCGTAGGAAAACAGCTCGGACGCGCCAATGATCATCATGATCATGATCGATTCGCGGATCGAATCCCGGAACATCGACAGGATCGGCCCGATCCGCCACATCCGGTAGATCACCACCACCAGCACCAGGCAAAGAAGCGCGCCGACCCCCGCGGCCTCGGACGGGGTCGCGATGCCGCCATAGAGCACGTAAAGGATGCCGGCGACGATCAGCAGGAACGGCAGCACGCGCGGCAGAGCCGACAATTTCTCCGCCAGGGTGAACCCGGTCGCCATCTCGTCGAAGCGGTACCCCTTCATCCGGCACGAGATCAGCGTCCAGCCCATGAACAGCAGCGTCAGCATGATTCCGGGCAGGATACCGGCCATGAACAGCCGCCCGATCGAGGTTTCGGTGGCGATCCCATAGACGATCATGGTGATCGAAGGGGGAATCAGGATCCCCAGCGTCCCGCCGGCGGCAATGGACCCGGCGGCGATGCTTTTCGGATAGCCCCGGCCGACCATTTCCGGAATACCCATCTTGCCGATGGCGGCACAGGTCGCCGGGCTGGATCCGGACAACGCCGCGAAGATCGAGCAGGCCCCGAGATTGGACAGCACCAACCCGCCGGGAACCCGGTTGAGCCAGCGGTCCAGCGCCTCGTACAGGTCCTTGCCGGCGGGGCTGGAGGCGACGGCGGCCCCCATCAGGATGAACATCGGGATGGACACCAGCCCGAACGAATTCAAACCGCCGAAGAAGCTCTCGCCGATTATGGATATGGCCGACAGGCCTTCGGTCGCGACCAGCGCCCCGACGGCAACGGTCCCGAGCGCGAAGGCGATCGGCATGCCGGTCGCAAACAGCAGCATGAGCGCGGCGAGGACGATCAGGCCCTGCTCCAGCGGGCTCATTCCAGCGTCTCCGCATGTTCGTGGGAAATCAGGCTCGTGCCATGCACCAGCTTGCACAGCTCGGCCACGTATTGCAGGCAGAGCAGACCGATGCCGAGCGGCAGCGGCAGCAGGGGAATCCACAAGGGCAGCGCCCAGACGGTGTCGGTCCGCCAGCCGCCTGCCCAGGCTTCATGAAAATGGGTCCATCCGGACCACGCCAGGACGGCGCAGAACGCCAGGGAAATCAGCCCGCCAACCAGTTCCAGGATGAAGCGCGACCGCGGCCCGGCCATGTTCGACAGCAGATCGACGCCGACATGCCCGCGATGCAGCAGCACATAGGGCGCTCCGATGAAGGTGGAGGCAATCAGCGAATAGATGACGAATTCCGTCTGCCATACGGTCGAGGCGCCGAGAACGTAGCGCCAGAATACCATCTGGCAGACGATGGCGACGGCCCCCGCCAGCAGCAGCATCGCAACCACGCCCCCGGCCCGCGAGGCCGCGTTCACGACCCTGACATAGGTTTCCATTCGCCCCCCTTTCACGACGGATCCCCTTCCGCCCACCCGGACCGGGAGGGCGGAAGGGAATTTCCGGTCCCGGCGTTACTCGACCGCCAGCGCCTCTTCGATCAGCTTCGAGCCACCCGGAACGTCGGCGGCGAATTGCTTGTAGGCGGTTTCCTTGGCGATGGCGAGCCAGGCATCGTAATCCGACTTGCTCATCTCCACCACCTCGACGCCGGCTTCCTTGAACTTGGCGATCATATCGTCGTCCATCTTCCGGGCTTCCCCGGCGAAATAGGCCTCGGCCTTCCTGCCGGCCGCCATCAGCGCATCCTGCTGCGCCTTGTTCAGCCCGTCCCAGCTTTTCTTCGACATCAGGATCGGCTCGTACATGAACCACAGGGCGTTGGCGCCCGGCGCGGTCAGGCACTTCACCTGCTCATACAGGCGGTAGGACACGAAGGAACCCGACGAGGTGTTGGTCGCGTCCAGAACGCCCGTCTGCATGCCGGTATAGATTTCCGACGACGCCATCGACGAGATCGAGGCACCGGCGCCAACCAGCATCTGCTCGAAGGCCGGGCCGGCGGCGCGCGTCACCTGGCCCTTGATCGTCTCAGGGCCGGTAATGCAGTTCTTCTTGGAGGCAAAGGCGCCGGCCAGCCACGCATCGGCGATGACGACGACGCCATTGTCCTGGATCAGCTTCTTGATATCGGCCATGAAGGGCGACGAATTCATCCGCGTCGCCCGCTCGTGATTGCGCACCAGGCCCGGCATCAGGGTTGCCGAGAACTGCGGTACGCGACCCGAGGCGTAATCCAGCGGGAAGGCGGCGATGTCGAGCTGGCCCTTGGTCATGGCCCCCCACTGTTCCTTGGCCTTGAACAGCGACTGGCCCGGATAGACTTGGATCTTCATGCCCACATTGGCCTGCTCGACCTCGCGGGCAAGCATCTGGACCATCTCGTCGCGAACGTCGCCCTTGCCGCCCGGCCACTGGTGCGAGGCCTTCAGGGTGACGTCGGCGAATGCCGCGCCGGTGGCGAGAATGCTCACCGCGGAGGCAGCTAGAAGATTGCGAATCATGTTGTTTTCCTCCCGGTCTGGGACCGTGTTTCGTGTTACGTTTCATTGCCCGAAGCGGCGCGACGGTTGCACCGCCATGCCGCATCGGTATCAGCCTATGCGATGGACGCTGTTGTATACAATTTTTTTCTTCGTGTATTCTCCTGACCAAACGAACATTGGTGTGTACGTGACCCAGAGAACGTCCGATCGGCTGCGCGACGCGCTGGAACAGGAAATCCTGCTCGGCCGCCTGGACCCGGGAGTCCATCTCGACGAGGCATCGCTCGGCGCGCGCTTCGGCGTGTCGCGAACCCCGATCCGCGAAGCATTGGGCCAGCTTGCCGCTTCCGGACTGGTCGAGGTCAGGCCGCGCCGCGGTGCCTTCGTCGCCATGGCCAGTATTCGCGACCTGGTGGAGATGTTCGAGGTGATGGCCGAACTCGAGGCCATGTGCGCACGCCTGGCGGCGCGAAGGATGGATCGTACCGAACATCGCGAACTGCGCGCGGCTCATGAGGATTGCCGCGCCTCGGCGGCCGACGCCGACGCCTACTACTACTGCAACGAACGGTTCCACGGCGTGATTTACGATGCCTGCGGCAACCGGTTCCTCCGGCGGCAGACGGTACAGCTGCGTAATCGTCTGAAGCCGTATCGCAGACTGCAATTGCATGTCCCGCACCGGGTCGATGCCTCGCTGGCCGAACACGAGCGCATTGTCGAGGCGATCGTCCGCGGCGACGAGATCCGCGTCGATTCCGAGATCAAGGAGCATATCCTTGTCCAGGGCCGACGATTCAGCGATCTCATGGCCGCGCTGCCGGCGGATCGGGAATCGGACGCCGGCAAGTAGGCCCGTGCCGGCGCTGGCGCCCGCGGCGGTCCTGTCGTATTGATCGCCGCAGTCCCGAACCCAACCGAACCAGAGTGGACCCATGGCAACCGAACGCGCCTGGCAGCGCATGCTCAGCGACCGGCGGCTCGATATTCTCGACCCGTCGCCAGTCGATATCGAGATCGAGGACATCGCCCACGGCCTGTCGCGCGTCGCGCGCTGGAACGGCCAGACATCCGGGGAATGGGCCTATAGCGTCGCCCAGCATTCGCTGCTGGTCGAGACGATCGCCGTGCATCGCGGCCTGGCGGAAAAATGGCATCTGGCCGCGCTGCTACACGATGCGCCGGAATATGTGGTCGGCGACCTGATCACCCCGTTCAAGGCGGCCATCGGGCCCGGTTACAAGGCGCTGGAGCGGCGCCTCGATGCGGCGGTGCTGATCCGCTTCGGCATGCCCGGCTCCCTGCCCGAAACCGTCCGCGCCGCCATCAAGCGCGCCGACCGCATGGCCGCGCATCTGGAGGCGACGGCGCTGGCCGGATTCGCCGAGGCCGAGGCGCGGCGCCTGTTCGGACCGACG
>JAHELM010000264.1 GCA_024644185.1 Rhodospirillales bacterium
GCTGGATCGGCTCGGCTCGCAGGCCTGGCAGGCACGCAAGGCAAAAATCAAGGAGCGGATTCGCGATATCGCCGCGGAACTTCTGAAGGTCGCCGCCGATCGTCAGCTTCGCAAGGGTATTGCGATGACCTCGCCCGAGGGATCCTACGACGAGTTCGCCGCCCGTTTCGGCTGGAGCGAAACCGAAGATCAGCAACGCGCGATCGACGATGTTGCCGCCGACCTCGCCTCCGGGCGCCCGATGGATCGGCTGATCTGCGGCGATGTCGGATTCGGCAAGACAGAAGTGGCATTGCGTGCCGCCTTCACGGCCGCGATGCGCGGCCATCAGGTTGCTGTCGTGGTGCCGACGACACTGTTGGCGCGCCAGCATTTCACGAATTTTCGTAATAGGTTCTCCGGACTTCCGGTGAAAATAGGTCAACTGTCGCGGATGGTTTCGGCCAAAGAGTCCGCTTCGGTGCGGGCCGGGTTGGCCGATGGCTCGATCGATATCGTCATCGGCACCCATGCGCTACTCGCGAAATCGATCAAGTTCGCCGATCTCGGCCTGTTGATCGTCGACGAAGAGCAGCATTTCGGCGTCGCCCAGAAAGAACGGCTGAAGCAGATTCGTTCTGAAATCCACGTTCTGACCCTGACCGCGACGCCGATCCCGCGCACGCTGCAAATGGCGTTGGCCGGCGTGCGTGAGATGAGCATCATCGCCACCCCGCCAGTCGACCGCTTGGCCGTCCGGACATTCGTGCTGCCTTACGATCCGGTCATCGTGCGCGAGGCCATCCTGCGTGAACAGTATCGCGGCGGCCGAACCTTCTATGTCTGCCCGCGCATCGCCGATCTGGGCCGCTTGCGCGAGCGGCTGGCGACCCTGGTGCCGGAAATCAAGATCGCGGTGGCGCATGGCCAGATGGCGGCCAGCGAATTGGAACGCGTGATGACCGAATTCGTCGATGGGCATTACGACGTGTTGCTCAGCACCAACATCATCGAATCCGGTCTCGATATCCCGCAGGCCAACACCATGATCGTGCATCGCGCCGATCGCTTCGGGCTGGCGCAGCTTTACCAGATCCGCGGCCGTATCGGACGATCGAAGACCCGCGCCTATGCCTATCTGACGCTGCCGCCGGGGCAGCTGATATCGCCGGGGGCGCAGAAACGCCTGGAAGTGATGCAGACGCTGGATACGCTGGGCGCGGGCTTCACGCTGGCCAGCCACGATCTCGACATTCGGGGTGCGGGCAATCTGCTGGGCGATGAACAGTCCGGCCATATCCGCGAGATCGGCGTCGAACTGTACCAGCATCTGCTGCAGGAGGCGGTTGCCGCGGCCAGCGCGGACCGCACTGTCATCGAAGAGGAATGGACGCCGCAGATCTCGTTGGGCACGCCGGTTCTGATTCCCGACGAATACGTGGCCGACCTGACGGTCCGCCTCGGTCTGTACCGCCGGCTGGCACATCTGGTGGATGCCGGCGAGATCGACGCCTTTGCGGCGGAACTGATCGACCGGTTCGGACCCTTGCCCGATTCCGTCGAGAACCTGCTGAAGGTGATCGCCATCAAGCAGCTGTGCCGGCGTGCCGGGGTCGAGAAGGTTGAAGCCGGCCCGAAGGGCGCGGTGGTGACGTTCCGTGACAACCGCTTCGCCAATCCGGAAGGGCTGATTGCGTTCATCCAGCGCGAGGTCGGGACGGTCAAGCTGCGGCCGGACCACAAGATCTTCTATATGCGCGGCTGGACGGATTCGCGCGAACGCGTGCGCGGTGTGCACCGCTTCATGACGGAACTGGCGGGCTTGGCGGCTGGATGACGAAACCCGCTACGGGCTGGCTGCCTGTCGCGCTTCTTCACGTACCAGATCGAAAACAGGCAGGAAAGCGTCTGCCTCCTGGGCTCCGACCACTGCATAGCGTCCCTCGAAGACGAAGCAGGGGACACCGGTGATGTTCAGCGATACGGCAAAATCATGCTCGGCGAGAATTTCCATGGCGTCCGCTGTACTCGCCAGGAAGTCCCGGGTTTCCGCGGCATCGAGACCGTGCTCTGCGGCAATCGCCACAAGGGTTTCGCTATCGCCGATATCGCGGCCCTCGAGGAAATAACCGGTGAACAGGGCGTCGGCCACCGCATCGGCCCGCCCCGACCGCGCGGCCAGGCGAATGAGCCGATGGGCATCGACCGTGTTCGGGGTGCGGGCTATCCGATCGAAATCGAAGGCGATGCCTTCGGCCGCGCCGGCTTCGGCGATCGAGCGATAGATCTGTCGAGCCCTGTCGGCACTGCCGAATTTCAGAGTCAGATAGGCGTCCCGCCGCATGCCTTCCGCAGGCATGCCGGGGTTCAATTGAAAGGCGCGCCAGCGGATGGTTGCGCCATCGGCCAAGCCTTGCCGAACCAGCGCGGTATCGAGGCGGCGCTTGCCGATGAAGCACCAGGGACAGATCGGGTCCGAGAAAACATCGATGATCATCGTGGCCTTGTACCACGGGCGCCGGCCCGACAAGAGCGACGGACAATCACAATCCGGTGAACTCGGCTCAACCGAGCTTTGCGCTTGCCCTGGAGACCAGCGTGTCCAGGGTGTCGGCGGGTTCTATGGTCGTCATGCCCGACTGCACGTAAACATTGACGCCAGTAGGCAAATTTTCCGACAGGCGGAATTCCGACTGGTGCAGAACGCCGGTAATGCGACGGCGAACGGCATCCGCATCCGCTTCCGCCGTTTCCGGAAGCACGATAAGGAATTCGTCATTGCCGCTGCGGGCAACGATATCTTCCACCCTCACAAGCCCTCCCAGCCAGTCGGCGATCTGCTGGCGCAAAACCACCGAAGATTCGGTCCCATAGAGTGCCGCCGCTTCACCGATCGTCGGCACGAAGAGAAGAAGGGCAGTCGATCCTATGCCGCGCGCCTTGCCATCCTGGATGATGCGCCGCAGATGTGCCGCCAGGAACTCGGTCGAATAGATCTTTCCGGATTCGTCGGCGGTCTTCTTATCCAGGGCATCGGCAAGCCGGCGGCCGAAAGACTGCTTCAACGCACGACCACGAAACAACAGGCGCAAATGCGCTTCGACAAAGCCACAATCGACCGGCGTCGCGGCAACCACATTGGCTCCCTCTGCATAGGCGTCGGTAATTTCGGCGAAGGCCCCGGTCTCCGCGGCAACGAACAGGGGAAGGTCGAACAGCCGCCGGTCGTTGCGGATGGCATGGCAGAAGTACAGCGCCTTCTCCCGTGCCTCGCCGGGTCTGACGAAAACCAATGCCCCGTCGAAGGGGGGCTCGCCGTCCGGGTTTTCAATACGAGACCGCGCCCGGTACGGATCGGCTTCGGCGACGAACTGGATATCCGATCGGGGAAGGTTGGGGCAGAGGGCGGAAAACCCCTTGGTGTCGACACCGACGACCAGCATCCGGAATCCTTGTTCGGGCAGGCGCATGGTGGCCTCGGTTTCCACCGTCACCCCGAAGTCCCTGGCGGTAGCGGCACGCCGGACCAGTTCAGCTTCGATGCTGCTGAGCCGCACGAGGCTTCGAAGTCGGGCCAGGAATTCGCGCGGATCCGCGCCGGTTTCGAATACATCGTCGGCACCGGCGTCGCACAAGACCCGCAGCCTGTCCGTTGAACCGGTTGCGACCGTGACGGCTACCGGGATATATCGGGTTGTGGCGTCTGCCTTCATGGACTGCAGAATTTCGGGCGCGTTGG
This sequence comes from Rhodospirillales bacterium, assembly GCA_024644185.1. Taxonomy (GTDB): domain Bacteria; phylum Pseudomonadota; class Alphaproteobacteria; order UBA8366; family JADFVY01; genus JAHELM01. The sequence continues at coordinate 3,719 of JAHELM010000264.1, forward strand.
GCTGCATCCCGTCAAGAATCAGGACGTTCGGCCTGTGGCGCGCGGCGAGGGGAATGAGCGTCTGATCGGCCGGTACCGTCTCGATATGGAATTTCCCGGACGCCAGACCCGTTTTCAGGCGGTTCGCCGTGCCCTCACCCGCGACCATCAGATGCGCTTGATTTCCCATCGAGTTTTCCCTCCCTGGACCCTGCACATCTCCATAGTCCATGCAGGGATGCTTGGCGTCCACCGAATTCTTTTACCGTCATGGCAGGGACGGCGGATTGCGCTAGATCAAGGACTGCGGGCCTGCACCGGCAGGACAATTGCTTGGTTATGAAGTGTCGAGCACCGAAAACGGGAGAACGGACCGTGCAAGTTCCTCTCAAGATTACCTTCCGCGGCATGGACACGTCCGAGGCCCTCGAGGCCAGGATCCGCGAAAAAACCGACAAGCTCGAACAGTTTTACGATCGCATTACCTCGTGCCGGGTGGTGGTCGAGGCCCCGCACCGGCACAGCAACAAGGGAAAGCTCTACACAGTCAGCATCGGGGTGACGCTGCCCGGGGGCGAATTGACGGTCAATACCGAGAAGCGCCTGAATCATGCGCATGAGGACGTTTATGTTGCGTTACGCGACGCCTTCAGCGCGATGCAGCGCCAGATAGAGGATTACGGACGCGAGCAGCGCGCGGAGATCAAGACGCACGAAGCGCCGCCGCATGGCGTGGTGCGCAGAATGTTTCCCGACCACGGGTTCATCGAGACGCCCGATCGCGGCGATATCTTCTTTCACCGCAACAGCGTGGTCGACGGAAGTTTCGACGCATTGACCGAGGGAACCGCGGTGCGGTTCACCGCCGTGCCCGGCGACAAGGGGCTGCAAGCC
>JAHELM010000265.1 GCA_024644185.1 Rhodospirillales bacterium
GTTCGACCATGGCGATCTGCCCCGGCAAGCCCCAGACCAGCCCGGTTGAGGCGACCGAGGACCACAGGGTCAGGCCTTTGTCATGCGCCATCGAACCAAAGCCGACCATGCTGGCGAACAGCACCAGCGCCGGCGTTCCGATCGCGTCGAATATGCCGCGGACCAGCGGTCCCGGCGTGTTTGTCCTGGTCTTGTTCATCGTCCCAGCGGCGGTTTTCGTTCGGGGCGCGATCTTGGGCCGGAGGCCGTCCCGGTGCAAGACCGGATCGCCGATGACGCGCTTTTCGCCCTCTGCGTCGCGATTTCGCGAGTTGCCATGCGGGCGCGGGTGCATAGATCGGATATCGGCACGGTTTTTATTCGGTTGAGGAGTAGGCAGGAATGTCGGGCGACGCCAGCACGGGAATGCGGGACGGCACGGAACAGGGCGGCCGCAGGGCCGGCGGCGGGCGCGAGGCGCGCCGCGCGGCGCGGGCGGGCGGATCGTCCGGTTTACGCCTGCCCTATATCGTCCGCAAGTTCGCGCCGTTCGAGGTGCTGAACGAGGAGGCGCTGCAGATCATCGAGCGCAATGCCGACACGGTGCTGGAGGAAATCGGCATCGAGTTTCGCGAGGATCCCGAGGCGCTGGAACTGTGGCGCCAGGCCGGCGCCGATGTGCAGGGCGAGCGCGTTCGCTTTCCGCGCGGCCTGCCGCGCAAGATCGTGCAGGACAGCGCACCGCGCGAATTCCTGCAACACGCCCGCAATCCGGCCAATACCGTCCGGATCGGCGGCGACGCGACGGTTCTGGTTCCGGCCTACGGCCCGCCCTTCATCCGCAATCTCGATGAGGGCCGCCGCTATGCGACGATCGAGGATTTCCGCAATTTCGTGAAGCTGGCCTATATGTTCCCGGCGCTGCATCATTCCGGCGGCACGGTATGCGAGCCGGTCGATCTGCCGGTGAACAAGCGCCATCTCGACATGGTCTACAGCCATATCCGCTATTCCGACAAGGCGTTCATGGGTTCGGTCACCGCGCCCGAGCGCGCCCAGGACACGGTCGATATGGCGAAGATCGTGTTCGGCGACGACTTCGTCGAGAACAACTGCTGCATCATCAGCCTGATCAACGCCAATTCGCCGATGACCTTCGATGCCACCATGCTGGGCGCGCTGAAGGTCTATGCCAGGCACAACCAGGCGACGGTGGTAACCCCCTTCATTCTGGCCGGTGCGATGAGCCCGGTGACGGTAGCCGGCACGCTGACCCAGGTGCTGGCCGAGGTGCTGGCCGGCACCGCGTTCGCCCAACTCGTCCGGCCGGGTGCGCCGGTGGTGTTCGGCACCTTCGCCAGTTCGATCTCGATGCAGTCCGGGGCGCCGACTTTCGGCACGCCGGAACCGGCGCTGGTGACCTATGGCGCGGCCCAGCTTGCCCGGCGTCTCGGCATTCCGTTCCGCTCGGGCGGCGCGCTCTGCGCGTCGAAGGTAGCGGATGCCCAGGCGGCCTATGAATCGGCCAACACCATGCAGCCGACGATGCTGGCCGGGGTCAATTTCGCGCTGCATTCGGCCGGCTGGCTGGAAGGCGGCCTGTCGATGGGATACGAGAAATTCGTCATGGACGCCGACCAGTGCTCGATGTTCCAGACCTTTGCCGGCGGCATCGATATGTCGGAAAACGGCCAGGCGATGGACGCTATCCGCGAGGTCGGGCCGGGCAAGCATTATCTCGGCTGCGCCCACACCATGGCGAATTTCGAGACCGCCTTCTGGCGCTCGCGCATCGCCGACAACAACTCGTTCGAGCAGTGGCAGGCCGAGGGCGAACAGGATACGGCCCAGCGCGCCAACACGCTCTACAAGAAGATGCTGCGCGAATACGAGGCCCCGACGCTGGACCCCGGCATCCTGCAGGCGCTGGACGAATTCGTGGCGAAGAAGAAGGCTGCGGTCCCGGATTCGAATATCTGATCGGTGCTGACGGAAAAACCCCGGGGTTGCGGTCGGCGACCCCGGGGTTTTTGCCTGGTCAGGAGAAACGGATTTAACCGGCCAGCGGATCCTGCCCGAAGCGGTTTTCGCCGTCGGTTCCCTTCAGGAAGCCCAGTTCGACCAGCAGCCAGATCGCGCCGATGAGCGGAATCAGGACGATCGCCTGAAACCAGCCGGACCGGTTGCGGTCGTGGCAACGCTTGGCGCCGGCGGCAAGACCAACCCAAAGGCCGACAAGACCGACCGCGAGCTGGGCGACCGGGGCGCCGATCGCCGTGTCGACGATGAGGGCGACGATGTTGAGGCCGACCCAGGGAAGGAAATATTTCAGCCAGAACATCGACCGGCTGATACGGCCTTCGAAAGAAAACCATATCTGGGTGATCGTCATGCCGCCGCCACCCGTTACGACTCCAGTTGCTTCCGCCATACGTCTCTCCGGTTAAATTGGTGCCAAAACCAGACGGATGCTGCCATGTGGCTGATAAATTATTTGTTAATCGGCAAAGCACGGATGCGGAAACTCATGGCCTGTCGTTTTTAATCGTAATTTCTTTTTGCAGGTCGGCGGTCTGGCGCCATTGCCGTTCACGGCACCCGCGTATAGCGCCCCTCGCCGAGCATCAGCGCGCCGTCGCCTTCGCAGCTATACGAAATCGGGGTGTTGGAATTGGGGCCGAGGGGGCCCGTCCTGTTCCTCTTGGTTTCGCTCCGCTCCGGGACGGTGGCGCCCCCGATCGTCCAGGACGGCCAGGTTTCCACGTCGGTAACCCCCTTGAGCTTCCAGTCGAAACGAAGGCGATCGTCCTCGGCGGTCGTCGGGGAACCCGCATCGGCCAGCCAGCTTCCGGAGGACGAGCCGCTGTATCGCGAGGTGACCTTGGGCGCGCCTTCGAGGAAGACCTTCACATTGGGCTGGCCCTTCACGAAATCCTGATAGGATTGCACGGCTCTGCCGTCATTGGTGAGGATCAGCGTCATCTGCCCACTGTAAATCTCGCCGGTGATGGGGTTGTCGAGTTTCGTCGAAACCCGGCTTGCGCGCTCCGCGACATAGGCATTCAGCTGCGCGATATCCCGGTTCCAGATGCCGACCGGACAGTCGCCGCAGGTCGATGCGCGGCTAATTCCGCCGGTCTCTTCCGTGAAGACCAGCCTGGCCGGGCTGATCTCTTCGCCCGGACCCTCAACGGTTGACAGAAAGACATAGGAGGTATCCGCGTCACAGCCGCCCGACAGATAAAATTCGCCGTCCATGCGGGTCCAGTCGCCGTCAAGCGCGCGCCAGGATATGGCGTGGCGTCCGGCGGCGCCATCGCCGCCGACGAGCGTTACCTTGTAGTCCGTCTGCTTTTTCAGAACGACGATCGGCGGTTGAAACGTGAACGGCGCCCGGTCGAGTACGATTTCAATTCCATCGGTCGCGGGGGTCGTGGCCACCGAGGCAAAACCCACATTTTCGCCCACGCAATGGGATATGGTTCGATCCACATAGGCCTTGGCGAATTCATGGAATTTCAGGCCGATATCGGGTTGCGCGGCCAGCGCTTCATTTTGCGCCCGAACACCGCTCGCGGTCGTCATGCTCGCGATGAACGTGGCGAGTTCCGGCAATTCGAAGCCGTGCCGGTCAGCCAGGTACATGAAGAAGATGTAGACCGAATAGGGGTCTGGCTGCCTGTTCAACCGCGTTGTCGGACGGTATTGCCGGGTGAAACCGGCGGCCGTCTCGCCACAGGGATAAAGGCGGTTCGAAAAGAATTCGGCGCTGCCCTCGATCCACCATTCATCCGCCCCATCCTCTTGTGCGGGCGAGAGCATTTTCTCCCTGAAATACCTGTACTGATAACAGTGGAAAAGCTCGTGCGCGACGGTGTTGCGAATGTCGTCGTCCGAGTAAGGTCGCTTGCTGTCATCCGCCGCAATGTCGATGACGCTGGTAATGTACAGCGTCACCGGGCAAGGGCTGTCGCCACCCGTGTCCGCCGCCGTATCCCAGTCCCACGCGTTGGCTTCTTGCTCTGCCTCGGTGTCGGTCGGCAGGATCGGCTTCTGTCGGCTTATGTTTTGCACCAGCACGATATCGATGGGGAACGGAGCGTAAAGCGGCTGCAGGGTCGCCAGCGTGCGGCGGGTTGCCTGGACAATCAGTTCGGGCACGTTGGGCGGTGCCGCGGGATGCGGCGCTCGCTGCCATCCCTCGGGCAGGAAGATCCTGATATGGGTTGCGAATTGTCGCGACAGGGAATCGCTGGCCGGCAGGTAAAGCTCGCAGGGCGTTTCCGTGGTCTCGGTCCCGTCCGCCTCGGTCCATACGCCCCAGTCGCTCGGTTCTTCCCGCCACAGGCCGTAGCAGTCGACGACCTGCGCCCGCACCGGGGCCGGCGCGCCGGCCAGAACGGCGAACGCCGCGACAGCAAATGCCGCCGCGCCGCGACGCGGGCGGCCGGGATCCTCGCAAGGCGCCATGCAGATTATCTTCCGGTTGTTCAGTCAGATCGTTTGCCTACTCTAGCAGGAGTCCCGGGCGCCGGCACTGCCCAAACTGGCGAGGGCATGGGGCCCATGCGGGATTTCCCGCGGGCGGCGCCCGGCGGGAAATCCCGCA
>JAHELM010000004.1 GCA_024644185.1 Rhodospirillales bacterium
TCGAGATCGGTCGCGGTCAGTCCGTTTTGCGCCAAGGCGTGCGCAACCGATTCCGCCATCCGCGAAACCGCCTGCTTGTAGACGTCGCGGCCATTCATCCGCACATGCCCCGCCGTACCGGTGCTGCCGGGCCCGCCATCCACATAAAGGCTGTAGTAGCCGGTGCCATCGGAATACAGATGCGTCGACAGGACGCCGCGATCGGTGTTGTTCCCCGTCCCGACGCCCGCTTGCAGGACGACCGCGCCGGCACCGTCGCCGAACAGCACGCAGGTGGTGCGGTCCTCCCAGTCGAGGATGCGACTGAACACTTCGGCGCCGATGACGATGGCACAACTCGCCTGGCCCAGCCGGATCATGTTGTCCGCCATGGTCAGCGCGTAGACAAAGCCGGAACACACCGCCTGGACGTCGAAAGCGCAGCCTTGGGTTACGCCCAGACCATGCTGCACCTTGGTCGCGGTGGCCGGGAAGGTGTTGTCCGGCGTGGTCGTCGCCAGCACGATCAGATCGACCTGGCTCGCGTCGACACCCGCATTGGCCAAGGCCGCCCGGGCAGCGGCGAGCGCCATGTCGGAGGTCAGCTCGCCTTCGGCCGCAATATGGCGCTGGCGAATTCCGGTGCGTTGGGAGATCCACTCGTCCGAGGTATCGACACGGGTCGCCAACTCGTCATTCGTTACGATGCGCTGTGGAAGATAGGCACCGCAACCCGCAATGATCGCACGCCGCATCTACGCCACCGGCGTCTGATCGGGGGCCTGCATCTCGCTGCGAAGCCGTTCGAAATCCTGACGGATTTTTGGAATGAAACCATTGGTCGCCATGTTTACCGCGACGCCGATCGCGTTCGAGAACCCCAAGGCGTCGGTGCTCCCGTGGCTTTTCACGACGATCCCGTTCAGACCGACGAAAATGGCGCCGTTGTAGCGTCGGGGATCGGCCCGTTCGCGCAGCTTGGCCAAAGCCGGCCGCGACAGAAGATAGCCCAGCCGCGCCCGCCAATTGCTGCGATAGGCTTCGCGCAGGAAGCTGGTAATGAGCTTGGCCGTGCCCTCAGCCATCTTCAGGGCGACATTGCCGGTGAACCCATCCGTAACCGCCACGTCCACGGTGCCGGCCGCCACGTCGTCGCCCTCGATGAAACCCTTGAATTCCAGGGGGAGTGAACTTTCGCGGAGCACGGCCGCCGCCTCGCGCACGGCCTCGTTCCCCTTGATTTCCTCGATGCCGATATTGATCAGCCCGACCGTCGGCTTCTGCACGCCCAGAACGGTCCGCGCAAACACCTCGCCCATGACCGCGAACTGAACCAGATTTTCGGCGCTGCACTGGACATTCGCGCCAAGATCCAGAAGGCAGCACATGCCGCGCATCGTCGGTACCGCCGTGATGATTGCCGGACGGTCGATACCCGGCAACGTTTTCAGGACGAATTTCGCCATCGCCATCAGCGCGCCGGTATTTCCGGCCGAGACGGCGGCACCCGCCTCGCCATCATGCACCGCGTTGATGGCCAGCCGCATGCTGGACTTGCGGGCGCCGCGCAACGCTGTCGAAGGTTTGTCGTCGCTGCGGACGATTTCGTCCGTATGGCGAATCTCGACGCGGCCCGCCAGCACCGCATGACGGGCAACCAGGCGTCCCAACTGCGCCGAATCCCCATACAACAGGAAATTCAAACCGGGAAACCGCGCGCAAGCAAGAGCCGCCCCCCCGACAACCATGTCGGGGGCGTGATCTCCGCCCATCGCGTCGAGGGCGATGACGAGTTGTTCTGTCATGACGAGGGAACTGCCCAACGCCGTCAGAACGGACTCAATCGGCCGCCGCCTGCACCACTTCACGCCCGTCGTACTGACCGCAGGCGCCGCAGACATGGTGGGGTCGCTTCAGTTCGCCGCAATTCGGGCATTCGGCGTGAGCCGACGTCGTCAGAGCGTCGTGCGAACGGCGCATGCCACGGCGGGAGGGCGTAGTCTTTCTTTTCGGTACGGCCATGGACCAAACCTTACAATTGTTGCTGCCAATATATGGCCAAGGAAAATGTGTCCGGTTAGATAAACAAATTCGCCCGGAACGGCAAGCGGCAACCGCTGGCCTAGCTGCGCTTTTTCAAAAGCTCGCCCAGGTCGGCGAAAGGCCGGCGCCGGTCGGATGCCTCCGACGCCACGGCATCGCGCGGTATTTCCGCCTCCGCCGCCTGCGGCGCCGGGTTCAACGATAGCGTCAACAACTGCGTCACCATTTCGCCGATATCGATCCCACCGACGTCAAAAAGCTCGGGAAACGCCTCATTGCCTTCGGCATCCTCGTCCGGCTCGTAGTCTTCCGGCCCATAGAGTTCGTCGATAACGTCCTCGATATGGTCGGCGACGGGCGCCCCGGTCACCACGCAGGTCTGGGTGACATCGGCGGTAAATCGGCCCACCACCTCGACCAGCGGCGACCCCATGCGGCGGCGCAGGACCATTTCGGCGGCAAGCGAGGCAACCGCGGCAATGTCCAGCCGGGCGGCAAGCGTCGCTCGTTCCGCCGCCCCGGCTTCGATATGCTTCTCCACCGGTCCGCCGTCGATGTCCTCGAACGTGACGAGGCGACTGAATTCGAATTCCATCATGTCCTTCATGCTCTTCATTTCCCCGGCGGCAGCGGCGCGTAAACGACCGCGCCCTTCGCCAGAACCTCAAGCGGTTGCGCCGCGAGGGTGGCCACCGAAGTGCGTATATAACGGATTACGCCGGTCAAGGCCAAGTCCGATGGAGGCTGCCCGCCATAGACGTGTTCCACCAGCGCCTCGGCCAGAACCGAATCGTCGCCCACCAGCCCGTGGCGAATCGCCGCCGATAACTCATAAAAACTTGCCGCAAGGCGCTTTACCTTCTTGCCGACCGAAAGATCGCCAACCCCCATTTCACGCAGATTGCGATCCATATCGGTGAACATGACGTCGAACAGCCGCTGCGCCAGTGCCGTAGCGGATTGCTCGCCGCCCAACCGGTCCATCACCAGAAACCCATGCAGCGATATCGACGCAAAGCGGCCAGCCGCGGTGTCCGGGATGCCCATCCCCTCATAGAGACCGGGTTCGCGGGCCCTTGCGACGATGGCACTGTAAAGTTTTTGCGCCACAGCCGTTTCCGGCCTGGTCCGGAATAGAGAGGCGAACGAAAATTTCATGCAAATCCCCATGCGACCGCCGCTCGATCCCTCAGGTCGAGGCAAGGCGGTGGCGTTGACACGGACCGCCGATCGGTGCGATTGTCCGCGCACAACATGGGGCTGCGACTGGCGCGAATCAACAGGCTTGCCATGGTTGGCGATTTTCGCGTCCCGCCCCGACGAGACCAACGACGGACTACCCAGGATGACCCGTTTCCAGAGGATCGCGCAGCGTTTCGGAAGTGTTGCGCTGATTGCCCTTTCCGCCGCCGCATGCAGCCCGACAACGGCCACCCGAGGGAGCATGCCCGATGCCAGCGATATTGCGCTGGTCATACCCGGCGTGCACGGCCAGGACGACGTGCATACCATTCTCGGCGCCCCGTCCACGGTCGGCACCTTCGACGATCGCACCTGGTACTATATCGGCCGGCGGGTTGAGCAATATGCGTTCTTCGAACGCGACACCGTCGCCCAACAGGTCGTCATCATCCATTTCGGCGCCAACGATCGGGTCGACACCATTCGCACCCTTGGCCCCGAGGATGGCCGCGAAATCGCCATGGTGGAGCGCGAGACCCCGTCGGCCGGCCGCAAGCTCGGCTTTTTCGAACAGATTTTGAGCAATGTCGGCAAGTTCGGCAACACATCCGACGCAGGCCCGTGATTCCCGCCTTGCACCGCACGCCATGAAAGCAGAAGGCCCCGGCAGGTAATCCCGCCGGGGCCTTCGCGTTTCAGTCCCGCCGCGATCAGTGCGCCAGGGTCACCAGCAGCAGCAGAGCCACGATGTTGGTGATCTTGATCATCGGATTGACCGCCGGGCCGGCCGTATCCTTGTACGGATCGCCGACGGTATCGCCGGTCACCGCGGCCTTGTGGGCGTCAGAGCCCTTGCCGCCGTGATGGCCATCCTCGATGTACTTCTTGGCATTGTCCCAGGCCCCGCCACCCGCCGTCATCGAGATGGCGAGGAACAGCCCGGTGACGATGACGCCCAGCAGCATGGCGCCCAAGGCCGCGAAGGCGGCGGACTTGCCGGCAACGCCCCAGATCACGACAAACAGCACCAACGGCGCCAGCACCGGCAGCAGCGAGGGAACGATCATTTCCTTGATCGCGGCCTTGGTCAGCAGATCGACCGCGCGGCTATAGTCGGGCTTCGCCGTGCCTTCCATGATGCCGGGGATTTCCTTGAACTGCCGACGAACCTCGACCACGACCGAACCGGCCGCACGGCCGACCGCTGTCATGCCCATGGCGCCGAACAGATAGGGCAGCATGCCGCCGACGAACAGGCCGACCACCACATACGGGTTGGACAGCGAGAAATCGACCACCACGCCCTGGAAGAACGTAAACTCATCGGAATTGGCGATGAAATGGCTCAGGTCCTGGGTGTAGGCGGCGAACAGCACCAGCGCGCCGAGGCCGGCCGAGCCGATCGCGTAGCCCTTGGTGACCGCCTTGGTGGTGTTGCCGACCGCATCCAGCGCGTCCGTCGTCTTGCGCACACTGGCCTCCAGATCGGCCATCTCGGCAATGCCGCCGGCATTGTCGGTGACCGGGCCGTAGGCGTCGAGCGCGACGACCATGCCGGCCAGCGCCAGCATGGCGGTCACCGCGATGGCGATGCCGAAAAGGCCAGCCAGCATATAGGTGACGACGATCGCCACGCAGATGATCAGCGCGGGAATCGCGGTCGCCTCCATCGAAATGGCCAGGCCCTGGATCACGTTGGTGCCGTGTCCGGTCACCGAGGCCTGGGCGACGCTGCGCACCGGACGGTATTCGGTGCTGGTGTAGTACTCGGTCACCCACACGAGAAAGCCCGTGGCGATCAGGCCGGAGATGGCGCAGGCATACAGCGACGCACCGGTGAAGGTAACGCCGCCCGCGGTGAACTCGGTGCCAAAGCCAACGACTTCCGCGGTAACCGGGACGATCAGCGCGGCCGAGATCACAGCCGAACCAATGAAACCCTTATACAGCGCGCCCATGATATTCTGGCTGGGGCCGAGGCGGACAAAGAAGGTGGCGATCACCGAGGCGATGATCGATACGCCGCCGATCGCCAGCGGATACATCATCAGCGACGGGGCCTGCCCGGAGCCGGTGAAGAAGATCGACGCCAGAACCATGGTGGCGACGACGGACACTACGTAGGTCTCAAACAAATCGGCCGCCATGCCGGCGCAGTCGCCCACATTGTCGCCCACATTATCGGCAATCACCGCCGGATTGCGGGGATCGTCCTCGGGAATGCCGGCTTCCACCTTGCCCACCAGATCGGCGCCGACATCGGCGCCCTTGGTGAAGATGCCGCCGCCAAGACGCGCGAAGATCGAGATCAGCGAGGCGCCGAAACCGAGGCCGACCAGCGGATTGATCAATTCACGACCGCTGACGCCCATGCCGAGCAGGACCGCGTAGTAGCCCGCGACCGCCAACAATGCCAGGCCGGCGACCAGCATGCCGGTGACCGCGCCCGCCTTGAAGGCGATGTCGAGGCCGCGCGCCAGACCCTGGCGGGCACCCTCGGCGACGCGCACATTCGAGCGCACCGAGATATTCATGCCGATATAGCCGGCCGCGCCGGACAGCACGGCGCCGATCAGGAATCCGATCGCCACCTTGACGCCGAGCGCGCCAAGAAGGATTGCGACGACGACGATACCGACCATGAAAATGGTTTTGTACTGCCGGTTCAGATAGGCGCGGGCGCCTTCCTGCACGGCGGCGGAAATCTGTTGCATGCGTTCGGTGCCGGCGCTCGCGGACAGTACGGAGCGGCTAGCCCAGATGCCATACGCCAAGGCGATGACACCGCAAAGGATGACCAGGTAGAGCATCTCTGATTGATCCCGGATAATTGTTGAACCGACGGGACAGGGCGTCACGCCCTCTCTTACGCGAAGAATTTCCGGCCGAGGGCCCCTGCCTCGGATCGCGGATACCGACCCGCCGGAAAGCGGCGGGACCATGCCAGAGTTGCGAGCGAAACGCAACCGCCCAGGTTCTCGCCGATCAACCGGTTGCCGACGCTCTGAGCCGTGCCGCCCGGCGGCGCAAACGAAGCGCCAGCGCCGCCACGAATACCAGCGCAAGCAGCGGCAATGCGACCAGATTGATCGCCTGCCAGCCGAACAGATGCAGCACCATGCCGGACGCGAAACTGGCCAGCGCGCTGGTGCCGAACACCAGGAAATCGTTGACCGCCTGAACCTTCGCCTTCTCCTGCACGGTGTAGATTTCCGTCAGCAGCGTGGTGCCGCCGATAAACATGAAATTCCAGCCGACTCCCAACAGCAGCAGCGCCGTCCAGAATTCGACGAGCCCCGTTCCGTAAAGGTTGATCGCCACCGTGGCGAACATCGCGACGGTGCCGGCCAGAATGATACGGACCGCGCCGACGAGACGGATCAGATGTCCGGTCAACAGGCTGGGCACGAACATTCCCAGGCCGTGCCACTGGATGACGAAGGCCGCATCGTCGAACGCGTGCGCATGCGCGCGCATGGCCAGCGGCGTCGCCGTCATCACGAAGGACATCACGCCATAGCCGATCGTCGCCGCCAGCACCGCGATCACGAAGGTGGGTTCGGAAGCGATCTCGGACAGCCGGCGCCCGCTGCTCGACCGTTCGGTGAAGCCGGGCCGCGGAATATCGATGAATTGCAGCAGGACGATCGCCACGACCGACAGTGCGATCGTGGCCGCATAACTGCCGGCGTAGTGCGCGGGATCGAGCAATCCAGCGGTCGCCTTCGCCAGTTCCGGGCCGAACAGCGCCGCCGCGATTCCGCCGGCCATGACATACGATATCGCCCGGCTTTTACTTGGAAATTCAACGCTGTCGGCAGCCCCAAACCGGTAATACTGGCCGAAGGCGTTGTACGATCCCTGCAGCATTCCGCCGAGACAGAACACGACAAAGCTGCCGGTCATCAGTCCGAATGCACTCACCGCGCCAGCCGCCATGCCTAGCCCGGCGCCAAGGGAAAAACCCCAGCGCCGGCCGATGCGCCGCATCAGCAGCGAGGCCGGAATCGTTGTCGCCATGGTCGCGGTGAACATCAGCGCCAGCGGCAACGTCGCCAGCGAGTCGGTCGGCGCCAACGCAAATCCGGCCAGCGACGAAATGACGATCGTCATCGTCGTTCCGGTCATCATCAGCGCCTGACAGAGCGCCAGCACGAAAACCGTCTGCCGCGGTCGCGCGGACAACCCCGTCCGGGCACCCTGTATTTCCACCATTCGTCAATCCCTTGCGATGATACCCGTCAGCGATGTTCCCAACCGGATTTCGCCAGATGTACCGGCGCGCCGCCTTCGCCGAGAATTCGCAAGCCCGATCCGGTGTCGATTTTGCCGATCCGCGTTACCGGCACCTCGGCCGTCGCCAGCGCAAGGACTTTCTCCTCGATTTCCGCCGGCGCGGAAAACAGCAGTTCGTAATCGTCGCCGCCACCCAGCACCATGGCCACCAGGCCCGGATCGTCCCGCAGGGCATGCCCGGCCGCCGCCGACACCGGCACCAGACGGGATTCGATTTCCGCGCCGACGCGGGAAGTTTCCAGGATATGTCCGAGGTCGGCCGCCAGGCCGTCGGAAACGTCGATCGCCGAATGGGCAAGACCGACCAGCCGCCTGCCGAGTTCGAGTCGCGGCCTGGGAAAGCGGTAGCGATCGACCAGCGCCCGCCGCTCTGCCTCCGTCAATCCCGGCAGCAATCCGCGCAGGGTGAGAAGTCCCAGCGCCCCGTCGCCGATCGTGCCGCTGACATAAATTCCGTCGCCCGGCCGGGCTCCCGCCCGCCGCAACGCGCGGCCCTTCTCGACCTCGCCGAACGCGGTGACGGTCAGCGTCACGGGCCCCGGCGTTCCGGTGCTGTCGCCCCCGGCCAGCGCGATACCGTATGTCGCCTGATCGGCCGCCAGACCCGAGGCGAAATCCTCCAGCCATTCGTCGTCGATCTCTCGCGGCAGCGCAATGTTCAGCGTGTAGGCCAGCGGCGCGGCGCCCATCGAGGCCAGATCCGACAGATTGACCCGAAGCAGCTTCGCAGCGATCGCGGAGGGCGGTTCGTCACCGATGAAATGGACCCCGGCAACCATGGTATCCGTGGTGACCACCAGTTCACATCCCGCCCGCGGGGCAAACACGGCGGCATCGTCGGTCAGTGCGAAGGCACCGGGAAAATCCGCGCTGAGTGGCGCGAAGATACGCGATATCCGCTCGAACTCACCCGTTCTTGTCATGGCGGTCGCGCCGGGCGGCGCCAGTCTGGGCGGGCCGCAGCGTCGATGCCAGCCGGTCGAGCATGCCGTTCACCAGTTTCGGTTCGCTGCCGCTGAAGAAATCCTTGGCGATGTTGACGTATTCGTTGATGATCACCGGCGCGTCGATATCGGTGCGAACCAGCAACTCCCAGATGCCGGCGCGCAAGATGGCCCGCAGAACCACTTCCAGCCGATCGAGGGTCCAACCCTCGACAAGGACGGCCGACAGCATTTCGTCGATGTCGCCGCGCCGCGCCGTCACGCCGCGCACGATGTCGCCAAGCATCGCCGGATCGAACGCCGACTGCGCAACGTCGCCGGCATCGGTGTCCGGCACGTGCTGCATCTGGTCGCGCAAGGCGACGTCCGCCGAGGCTCCAATCAGATCCATCTGGTACAGCGCCTGGACCGCGGCCAGGCGGGCGGCGCTGCGCATGGCATAATTGACCTTGCCCCGCGTCATTTGCGCATCAGCCGCAGCCGCTTCTTGATATCGATCATCGACAGGCAGGCCCGCGCCGCATCGCCGCCCTTGTTCCGCTTGTCGGTCTTTGCCCGTTCCCAGGCCTGATCGTAGTTTTCCACGGTCAATATCCCATAACCGAGCGCCAGGCTGTAGGTGCAGGCGAGATCCTGCAGCGCCCGCGCGCTTTCCCCACAGACATAGTCGTAATGCGTCGTCTCGCCCCGGATCACGCAGCCCAGCGCCACATAGCCGTCGAAGCGGCGCAGTCTCGCCTCGAATTGCTGCGCCCGCACCGCATAGCGGATGGCCGCCGGAATCTCGAAGGCGCCGGGCACCGCGAAGCGCTCGAAGGTCGCATTGACCTCCTTGAGAGCGCCGAGCGCGCCCTTGACCAACTCATCGGCAATATCGTCGTAGAACCGCGCCTCGACGATCATGATATGCGGCGGCTTCGCCACCTGCGCTTCATCGGTCACTGGAACACCCTCCTCGGCTCGGCGGCCGCTCAACCATGCGCTTCTATCGGCCGCCGGTCGACGACGGTCAAGCCGTATCCCTCGAGGCCGATGATCGTCTTCGGCGTGTTGGACAGCAGGATCATGTCGCGAACGCCCAGATCCAGCAATATCTGCGCGCCGACGCCATAGTCGCGAAGTTCCGCCCGCGGCGGGGCCGACCCACCGCGCGCCGCCGCCGCCTGCGCCGATACACGCTCGGAAACCGCCGTCGGATGCGGTTCGCGAATCAGTACGATGACGCCGCGCCCTTCGCGGCCGATCGTCTCCATGGCCGCCTGCAATTCGCCCGCCTTGCCGCTTGCGGTGCACCCAAGAACATCGTCGAGCAGATTCAGTGCATGCATCCGCACCAGGGTCGGTGCGCCATCGGCAATATCGCCCTTGACCAGCGCGATATGCTCGGCATGGACAACCGGGTTTGTGTAGACGACCATCCTGAACTCACCGCCATGCCGACTGTTCAGCGACATTTCGGCCGTCCGCCCGACGATCCGGTCGTGCCGCAACCGGTATGCGATCAGATCGGCGATGGTGCCGATCTTCAGGCCGTGCTGCTGGGCGAACGCGATCAGGTCGTCGCGCCGCGCCATGGTGCCGTCTTCCTTCATGATCTCGCAGATCACGCCGGAGGGATTGAGGCCGGCCAGCCGCGCGAGATCGACCGCGGCCTCGGTGTGCCCGGTGCGCACCAGGACTCCGCCGTCGCGCGCCATCAGCGGGAACACGTGGCCCGGCGTTTCCAGATCGGCACCGGTTTTCGTCGGGTCGATGGCGACGGTGATGGTGCGCGCCCGGTCCAGCGCGGAGATGCCGGTGGTGACGCCTTCCTTCGCCTCGACCGAAACGGTGAAGGCGGTTCGCAGGCGGCTGGAATTGCGCTGTTCCATCAGCGGCAGGCCAAGCTCCTCGACGCGCGACCGGGTCAGCGCCAGGCAGATCAGGCCGCGGCCATGACGGGCCATGAAATTGATTGCATCCGGCGTTGCCATTTGCGCCGGGATCACCAGGTCGCCCTCGTTCTCGCGGTCCTCGTCATCGACCAGGATGAACATCCGGCCATTGCGGGCCTCCATGATGAGTTCCTCGGCCGAGGATGTAATCTCGGCGAAGGTTCCGCGCCACGCATCGCTTTTCGGCTCACCCATTCAATTTCCCTTTCCAAGCAGGCGCGCAACATATCGGGCCAGCATGTCGATCTCAAGGTTAACCCGATCCCCCGGCTGCAATGCGCCGAAGGTGGTCATTTCCGCGGTGTGCGGAATGATGCAGACGCCGAAGCCACGGTCCGTAACCTCGTTCACAGTCAGCGATACCCCGTCCAGCGCGACCGACCCCTTGCCCGCGACGAAGCGGGCAAGCTCGGCCGGCGGTTCGACGAAGAACCGGGTGCTGTCGCCCTCCGGCCGGCGGTCGGCGATGCGCGCCACCCCGTCCACATGGCCCGATACGATATGCCCGCCCAACTCGTCGCCCAGCCGCAGCGAGCGTTCCAGATTGATCCGCCGCCCCTGCTTCCACTCGCCGAGGGTTGTCTTTGCCAGAGTCTCGCCGGAAACGTCGACGGCAAACCAGTCCGCGCCCTTGTCCACGGCGGTCAGGCAGACGCCGGAGCAGGCGATCGACGCGCCGATGGCGATGTCGTCCATCGCATAGGCGGTGGCGATCTCGAACCGGACGCCGCCGATGCCGTCCTTGCGGCCCCGCAGCGCGCCGACATCCGTAATCAAACCGGTAAACACCTGTGTCCCCTACCTTTTCCGCTCATACTGCTCGAGGATATCGCCGCCAACCCGGACAGTTGCGGCGCATGTGAAGCGTCTCATGGCCGCCAGCGCGTCCACCCCATAGGCGGCAACCGCCGGCACGCCATCGCCCCCCATCACCGACGGGGCCCGGAACCAATACAGCCGATCGACCAGATCGGCGCGCAGCAGGGCCGCCGCCACATGGCCGCCGCCCTCCACCAGCAGGCGCGTGATCCCGGCCTCGGCCAGCGCCTTCAGGGTTTCCGCCGGATCGGGATACCCGCCCGCCCCGCCGGCAACCTCGACGATCCGCACACCGCAAGCGGCGAAGGCTCGCCGCCGGGTGGCCTCGCCGCCGGGCAGGGTCACCAGCCAGGTCGGAACCCTTGCGGCGCCAACCACCAGCCGGTTGGTCAGCGACAGCTGCAATCGTGTGTCGAGAACGATGCGGACCGGCGACCGGTCCTCAAGACCCTGAATCCGGCAAGTAAGTTCCGGATCGTCTGCCAGGGCCGTGCCGATGCCGACCAGAACCGCGTCGTGCCGGGCGCGCATCATATGCACCCGCATGCGCGCGGAATCGCCCGTTATCCAACGACTTTCCCCGCTATGGGTTGCAATACGCCCATCCAGTGTCGTCGCCAGTTTCAGGGTCACCAGCGGCCGGCCGATCTGCCGGTGCAGCAGATAACCGGCGTTCAACTCAGCCGCTTCATCGCCCAGGACACCGCATTCGGTCTTGATGCCGGCCTCCCGCAACCGTGCCAGACCGCGACCGGACACGCGCGGGTCCGGATCCTCCATCGCCGCAACCACCCGCGCCACCCCGGCGTCGATCATTGCGTCGGCACAGGGCGGCGTGCGGCCGTGATGTGAACAGGGTTCCAGCGTCACATAGGCGGTGGCACCGCGGGCCGCCGCGCCGGCCCGCGCCAGCGCTTCGGTCTCGGCATGCGGCCGTCCGCCGGGCTGTGTCCAGCCGCGGCCGACAACCCGGCCCGACCCGTCGCCGGAAACCAGGACACAGCCGACGGCCGGATTCGGCCAAACCCGCCCCAACCCGCGCCCGGCCAGGGACAGCGCGGCGCGCATATGCGCGGAATCGACCGGATCAGGTGTTGTCGGCACTGAACTCGTCGGTGATAAAGGTCTCGAAATCCCGGGCCTCGCGGAAATTCCGGTAGACCGAGGCGAAGCGGACATAGGCCACCTGGTCGAGGGTGGCAAGCGCCTCCATCACCAGTTCCCCGATGGCCTCGCCGCGCACCTCGCTCTCGCCGGAACTTTCCAGCCGCCGGACGATGCCGTTGACCACGCGCTCGATCCGCTCGGGATCGACCGGCCGCTTGCGCAGCGAGATCAACATCGAACGCATCAGTTTATCGCGGTCGAAGGGTTCACGCTGGCCGCTCTTCTTCAGAACCGTCAGCTCGCGAAGCTGTACCCGCTCGAATGTGGTGAACCGGGCGCCGCAGCCGGGACAAAAGCGCCGCCGTCGGATTGCCGAATTATCCTCGGTCGGTCGCGAATCCTTAACCTGGGTGTCGTCGTGACCGCAAAACGGACAGCGCATTCGTCCCTCCCCCGATTGGTTATCGGTTCATGCCGGCATAGATCGGAAACCGTCGGCACAGCTCTTCTACGCGGCCGCGCACCGAAGCCTCGACCTTGCGATTATCCTCGCGGTTCGCCGCCAACCCGTCCAGCACCTCGACGATCATCTCGCCAATCTGCCGGAACTCGGCCTCGCCGAAGCCGCGCGTCGTGCCGGCCGGCGTGCCCAGCCGCACGCCCGAGGTCACCGTCGGCTTTTCCGGATCGAACGGCACGCCGTTCTTGTTACAGGTGATGCCGGCGTGTTCCAGGCTCTTTTCCGAGATATTGCCGGTCAGCCCCTTGGGTCGCAGATCGACCAGCATCAGGTGCGTATCGGTGCCGCCGGAAACGATGTCCAGCCCGCCCTTGATGACGGTTTCGGCCAGCACCCGGGCGTTATTCGCCACGGATTGCGAATAGGCCTTGAATTCCGGCCGCAGCGCTTCGCCGAAGGCCACCGCCTTGGCGGCGATGATATGCATCAGCGGCCCGCCCTGCAGGCCCGGGAACACGGCGGAATTGATCTTTTTGCCGATATCCTCGTCGTTGGAGAGGATCATGCCGCCGCGCGGGCCACGCAGCGTCTTGTGCGTGGTCGTGGTGACGACATGCGCATGCGGCAGCGGACTGGGATGCACGCCACCGGCTACAAGTCCGGCGAAGTGCGCCATGTCGACCATCAGCAGCGCGCCAACCGCATCGGCGATCTGGCGGAACCTGGCGAAGTCGAGGATACGCGGATAGGCCGAACCGCCGGCGATGATCAGCTTCGGCTTGCAGTCGCGCGCCATGCGCTCGACCTCGTCGTAGTCAATGCGGGCGTCTTCCTGCCGCACGCCATACTGCACGGCATTGAACCACTTGCCCGACAGCGCCGGCGGCGCCCCGTGGGTCAGGTGGCCGCCGGCCGCCAGCGACAGGCCCATGATGGTGTCGCCCGGCTTGACCAGCGCCATCATCACCGCGCCATTCGCCTGGGCGCCGGAATGCGGCTGCACATTGACGAAGCTGCAGCCGAACAGTTTCTTCGCCCGCTCGATGGCCAGGGATTCCGCGATATCCACGAATTCGCAGCCGCCGTAGTAACGCTTGCCCGGATAGCCCTCGGCATATTTGTTGGTCAGCACTGTTCCTGCTGCCTCGAGCACCGCGCGGCTGACGATGTTCTCCGACGCGATGAGTTCGATCTGGTTCTGCTGGCGTCCCAGCTCCTGGCCGACGGCACCGAACAGTTCCGGATCGCTGTCGGCCAGCGTCGCCCCGAAAAAGCGGTCGGTGAACGCCTGGGCCGATGCGGATTTGGTGGACATGATGATCGTGCTCTCCCTGTAACATGGACCCCGGCGTGGCACCCTGCCTCGCCGGGAATTGATCAAGACATTTTTTCAACGCGCCGCATGTGGCGGCCGCCCTCGAACTCAGTGCCCAGAAACGCCAGAACCGCGTCCCGCGCGGTTTCCCAACCGGCCGTTCTCGACCCCAGAACCAGCACGTTCGCGTCGTTGTGCTGACGCGCCAGGCGGGCATCCGTCGAATCGCAGCAGCGCGCGGCACGCACATGACGGTGCCGGTTCGCCGCGATGGATATGCCGATTCCCGTCCCGCAGATCAGGATGCCACGGCCCGCGCGCCCGTCCTTCAGGGCCGCTGCCATCGCATTGGCAAAGTCCGGATAATCGACGGATTCGGGGCCGTTTGTGCCCAGATCGACGA
Organism: Rhodospirillales bacterium; assembly: GCA_024644185.1. Lineage (GTDB taxonomy): Bacteria > Pseudomonadota > Alphaproteobacteria > UBA8366 > JADFVY01 > JAHELM01. The sequence continues at coordinate 14,483 of JAHELM010000004.1, forward strand.
CGTCATGCCCTTGCCCGCGCAGCAGGCTGGTTATCTCGGTCTTGACCTCGACACCGGCGTGGTCCGAGGCAATCGCAATGGCGTCGAGCGACATGGAATTCCTGCATCGAAAGTCAGTGACACTGGTCAGCGCGGCCCCGTTCCCACCTGGCCGGCGGCGCGGAATCCCCCCACGCCGGCACAACCACCTGTGAGTACGGCCGGTACAAATACCATATGTCGAATGGCCATACCACCCCGCGACAGCGGCAGGCTGCAACGGCCGCGACGAGATTTGTCGTCCCGCCGCCGCGCTCGCCGGCATCCTTCGATACGCTGCATCTTGCGGCGGATTTTTCGAATCCTCAATATGTTGAATTTCTATAGTTAATTCCGCAAAGATCAGAAATTAAACCAAGAGACATGTATTAACACATATAGTTAATGACTTTATTATATTTATTGACTGCAATAATAACATCCCGTATCTTTACCAGATCCTTGAACCCGTCAGGACAATAATTTCATGACTGAATCGACATCAACCGCCACATCTCGGGCGGACATTGTGCGGATGACGACAGAACTCGTCGCCGCCTATGTGGGGAACAACATGCTGCAGGCCGGACAGATCGGCGACGTGATCAATGCCGTGTTTGGATCGCTGATGCATCTTGAAGCCACGGAGCCGCCACCGCCAACGCCGGCCGTGTCGATCCGCAAATCAGTGACGGCCGATTACATCGTCTGTCTGGAAGACGGCAAGAAGATGAAGATGCTGAAACGGCATCTTCGCTCGACCTACAACCTGACGCCCGACGAATACCGGGCCCGCTGGGGCCTGCCGTCCGATTACCCGATGGTTGCTCCCGGCTATGCCAGGCAGCGTTCGGATTTCGCCAAGAAGATCGGTCTGGGACGCAAACCGAAGTCCGGAAAAGCCAAGAAATAGCGCCAGCGGGATCGCTGGCGATGCCATGACGGGGGCTGGCCGATGGCCGGCCCTTTTCATGTTTGCCGGCAAAACTTTGCTGCACTGCGAAATGTAATCGGCTATACATCGGAGATAACGGCGCATTCACAAAGAACATCAGCCTGTTTCCGGGAGCCCTATCATGTCCGCACCGCAGCCCGCATCCCGTCCCGCCGCACCGAAAGGTGGCCGCGCCAGTTTCGTATGGGAAGACCCGCTTCTGCTGGAAGACCAACTCGGTGAAGAGGAACGCCTGGTCCGCGACACCGCGCGCGATTATGCCCAGGACAAACTGATGCCGCGCATTCTCGAGGCCAATCGCCACGAAACCTTCGATCGGGAAATCTTCAACGAGATGGGCGCGCTGGGTCTGCTGGGCAGCACTTTGCCGGAAGAATACGGTTGCGCCGGGCTGAACCATGTCTGCTACGGGCTGGTCGCCCGTGAAATCGAGCGTGTCGATTCGGGCTACCGCTCGATGCTGAGCGTGCAGTCCAGCCTGGTCATGCATCCCATCCATGCCTATGGCAGCGAGGCGCAGCGCAAGAAGTACCTGCCGCGCCTGGCGACCGGCGAGATCATCGGCTGCTTCGGTCTGACCGAGCCGGACCACGGGTCGGACCCCGGCGGCATGAAGACGCGCGCCGCCAAGCGCGACGGCGGCTACGAACTGAACGGCGCAAAGATGTGGATCACCAACGCGCCGGCGGCGGATGTCTTCGTCGTCTGGGGAAAGACCGAGGATGGCATCATACGCGGCTTCATCCTTGAAAAAGGCATGAAGGGGCTGTCGACGCCGAAGATCGAGGGCAAGTTCTCCCTGCGCGCGTCGATCACCGGTGAGATCGTCATGGACGGCGTATTCGTGCCCGATGAAAACCTGCTGCCCAATGTCGAGGGGCTCAAGGGTCCGTTCGGCTGCCTCAACAAGGCGCGCTATGGCATCGCCTGGGGCGCCCTGGGCGCGGCGGAATTTTGCTGGCATGCCGCGCGCGGCTATACCATGGACCGCAAGCAGTTCGGCCGGCCGCTGGCCGCCAACCAGCTGATCCAGAAAAAGCTGGCCGACATGCAGACGGAAATCGCCCTCGGCCTGCAAGCCTGCCTGCGGCTGGGGGAGCTGATGGACGAGGGCCGTGCGGCGCCGGAGATGATTTCGATGCTGAAGCGCAATTCCTGTGGCAAGTCGCTCGACATCGCCCGCATGGCGCGCGACATGCATGGCGGCAACGGTGTCTCCGACGAATTCCATGTCATCCGCCACATGATGAACCTGGAGGCCGTGAATACCTATGAGGGCACGCACGACGTCCACGCCCTGATCCTCGGCCGCGCGCAGACCGGGCTGCAAGCCTTCACCGGCTGATCCGCGCGGGAACGCGGGCCATGCTCGGCGCCATCACGGTTCTTCTGGTCTGTCAGTTGGCCGGCGAGGCCGTGCAGATGGCGACTGGCATTCCCGTACCCGGCCCGGTGATCGGCATGGGGCTGCTGTTTTGCGGGTTGCTGGTTCGCCAGCGGCTGCGCCGCGGCGGCGCGCCGGAAGTGCCAACGGAACTGGCCGCGACCGCACACGGTCTCCTGCAACACCTGTCGCTGCTGTTCGTACCAGCCGGCGTCGGCGTGATGCTCTATCTGCCGCTGATCGCCAAGGAATGGTTGGCCATCTCGGTGTCGCTGGTAGCCAGCACCGTCATCACCATCGCGGTCACGGCGTTGCTGATGACCCGGCTGATGCGGATAACCGGCGGCGGCGCGGATGCGCCGACAAAACCGGGCACCCGCCGATGACGCGCGACCTGCACCAGATATGGGTCTATCTGGCGGCATCGCCGCTGCTCGGACTCACCGTCACGCTGGTCGCCTATCAGGCCGGCCATTGGCTGTACCGGCGATCGGGCCTGAACCCGGCGGTCAACCCGGTGTTGATTGCCGTGCTGGCCCTGGTCGCCCTGCTG
>JAHELM010000266.1 GCA_024644185.1 Rhodospirillales bacterium
CTTGAAGAGGTCGTCCACGATCCCGTAATCCGCCTTCGCGAAGATCGGGGCCTCCGGGTCCTTGTTGATCGCGACGATCACCTTGGAGTCCTTCATCCCGGCGAGGTGCTGGATCGCGCCCGAGATGCCGACGGCGATGTACAGGTCGGGGGCGACGATCTTGCCGGTCTGCCCGACCTGATAGTCGTTCGGCACGAAGCCGGCATCGACCGCCGCGCGGCTGGCGCCGACGGCGGCGCCCAGCTTGTCGGCAACCCGCTCCAGCAGGACGAAATTCTCGCCCGACTGCATGCCGCGGCCGCCCGAGACGATGATCCGGGCCGAGGTCAGCTCGGGCCGTTCGGACTTGCTCACCTCCGCCCGCAGGAACGTGGTGACGCCGGCATCGCCCGCCGCCGCCACGGTCTCGACCGAAGCCGACCCGCCGGTCGCCGACGCCGGCTCGAAGCCGGTGATGCGCACGGTGATCAGCTTCTTCGCATCCGCCGACTGCACGGTGGCGATGCCGTTGCCGGCATAGATCGGCCGCTCGAAGGTATCGGGCGACACCACCGCGGTGATGTCGGAAATCTGCTGCACATCGAGCAGCGCGGCCGCGCGCGGCAGAATATTCTTGCCCGACGTCGTGTGCGGCGCCAGCACATGGCTGTAGCCGCCGGCCAGGCCGACGACCAGCTTCGCCACGTTCTCGGCGACGCGGTGGCCGTATTCCGGCGCGTCGGCGACCAGCACCCTGGCGACGCCGGCGATCCTGGCGGCGGCCTGCGCGACGGCGGCGCAGCCCGCGCCGGCCACCAGCACATGGATGTCGCCGCCGATGGCCTGGGCCGCGGCGACGGTGTTCAACGTTGCCGGCTTGAGCTCGGCATTGTCGTGTTCGGCGATGACCAGGATGCCCATGATTCAGATCACCTTCGCTTCGTTCTTGAGCTTATCGACCAGTTCGGCAACGGAGGCCAGCTTGACGCCGGCCTGACGCTTCGGCGGCTCGACCACCTTCAGCAGCTTCAGCCGCGGCGCCGCATCGACGCCCAGCGCCGCCGGCGTGGTCTCTTCGATCGGCTTCTTCTTCGCCTTCATGATGTTGGGCAGCGAAGCGTAGCGCGGCTCGTTCAGGCGCAGATCGGTGGTGACGACGACCGGCAGCTTGACCTGCACGGTCTCCATCCCGCCATCGACCTCGCGGGTGATTTCGGCGGTGCCGTCGCCCAGCGCGATCTTCGAGGCGAAGGTCGCCTGGCTCCAGCCCAGCAGCCCGGCCAGCATCTGCCCGGTCTGGGCGTTGTCGTTGTCGACCGCCTGCTTGCCCAGGATCACGACCTGCGGCTGTTCCTTGTCGATCACCGCCTTCAACAGCTTGGCAGCGGCCAGTGGCTGGATATCGAGGTCGGTCGCGACGTGCAGGCCGCGGTCGGCGCCCATGGCGAGCGCGGTGCGGATGGTTTCCTGAACGGTCTGCGGGCCGATCGACACGGCGACGATTTCGGTGGCCTTGCCGGCCTCCCTCATGCGGATGGCCTCTTCGACGCCGATTTCGTCGAAGGGGTTCATCGCCATCTTGACGTTCGCCGTCTCGACTCCGCTCTGGTCGGCCTTGACGCGGACCTTGACATTCGGGTCGATGACGCGCTTTACGGCGACAAGAACTTTCATGCTGGCTCCCTGCTGCATTTGCGTTGCACGGCGGCGAAACGCCCTTGTTTAGGACCGGCCCGGTACCCTGTCAAGGCAGGGATTGCCGCAGCGCAAGAGCGCATCTCGCATGCGCAAAATACCAGCCGCGCCAAGGACCGCGCATTCCGCGGGCGACGCATTGCTTTTCCATAGCGACCTTGCGGGAGCGACCTTGCCGGTCCGGGCCCGGCTTGCCGGCTCAGCGATTGGCGCCGGGCGTCCACAGCACGTCCCGCGCGCCGCGCTCGTTCCGGTCGCGGCTGAGCACGAACAGCAGGTCGGACAGCCGGTTCAGATATTTCACCGCCTCGGCGTTGACCGGCTCCCGCGCGGCCAGCGCCACGGCCAGCCGCTCGGCCCGTCGCACCACGGTGCGCGCCAGGTGCAGCGCGGCGGCGGCGGGCGTGCCGCCGGGCAGCACGAAGCTTTCCAACGGCGCCAGCGCGGCGTTGATCGCGTCGATTTCGGCCTCCAGCCGCACCACCTGATCGGCGCTGATGCGCAAGGCCGACCGGGTCGCCGCGCCGCCCTCGGGCCGGCAGAGATCGGCGCCGAGGTCGAACAGGTCGTTCTGGATGCGGGCCAGGATGGCGTCCGCGGCGCCCTCGGTATGCAGCCGGGCGAGGCCGATCGTGGCATTGGCCTCGTCGACCGTGCCATAGGCCTCGACCCGCAGCGCGTCCTTGCGCACCCGCGCGCCGTCGCCCAGCGATGTCTCGCCCGCATCGCCGCCGCGCGTGTAGATCCTTGTCAGCTTGACCATGCGGTTTTCCTCGGCATCCCTTGGTTTCTTCAGCGTCCCTTGAAGACGAAAACGATCAGCAGCACCAGCAGGACGGCCAGCCCCTGGAAGACGACGCGCAGCCACATCAGGCGATTGGCGTATTTCTTGTGGAACGCGCCGCCCCGGGCCATGGAGACGAGACCCGTCGCCAGCACGGCCGCGGTCAGCCCCATGGCGACGACAAGCAGCACGATCAGCATGTGTGACATGGCGACGGATATAGCGCGGCGCTTCGCATTGCCAAAGCGGAATCGGCGCTCAGCGGACCAGACGCTTGGCCAGCGTGATCTCGTTGCCCCCAGTCGGAACGGGCCGCCACGCCATCCCGTCGGTCAGCGTGCGCATCAGATGGATTCCCATGCCGCCGACCGGCCGATCCGGCAACGGGACGGTCAGGTCCGGCGGCGCTTCGCCGCGCGGGTCGAAGTGCCGCGCGGTGTCGCGAATGCGGACCTCTACCGTGTCGGCGTTCCGTTCGACGGCGATATTCAGCCGTCCCGACTGGCCCCGATAGCCATGCTTGACGATATTGGTGGCGGCCTCGTCGACGGCGACGAGCAGGTCTTCCAGGGCCAGGCCGGCCAGGCCGAGCGACGCCGCCGCCAGGCGGACATGTTCGCGGATGTCCGGCAGCACCGCCAGTTCGACCGCCACGTCCAGCTGGCGTGGCGCCGCCACGGACGCCATGCCGCTCAGAATGTTTCGACGGCCTTGCGAAGGTCGCCGCTCAGCACGCCGACGAACTTGTCGAAGCCGAGGGTCTTCACCAGGCGTTTGACTTCATCGGACGGGTCGAGCAGCTTCAGGTGCTGGCCCTTGGCGCCGGCCGGGTGCATCGCCTGATAGACCCGGTGAATGGTGCGGAACCCGGCGCTGGACATGAAGGTCACCCCGCCCAGGTCGATCAGCATGTTGCCGGTGCCCGACTTGACGAGATCCAGCGCCCTGGTCTCCAGATCCGCCACGTTGCTGGCGTCGATCTGGCCCTTGACGTGCAGGACGGTAACCGGCGCGCCGGCCTCCATCCGCGAAACGGAAATTTCGAGTCTCTTGCTCATCGGAGTTCTTGCCTCCCCTGTATCTGCGTTTTTCGTTGGCGGCGGACGCGGTGAATATTTCGCATTCCGCATATACGTACAATGCCCGCTGCCCGGCGGGTGTCAAGGCGATTCCGGCGGGCGGCGGTCAGTCGCGGGCGGATCGGGAAACCGACAGGATGGTCACGTCGTCGAAGCGAACGGCGCCGTCCATATGGCGCTCGACCGCGTCGGCCAGGCCCGCCACCAGGCCCGTGGCGCCTCGCGGCCCGGTCGCGGCGAAATCGCGCATCCGCCCCGCCGTGAACTGCGTGCCGCCGGAATCCACGGCATCGGTGACGCCGTCGGTGTAGGCCAGCACCAGATCGCCCGGCATCAGCACCAGGTCGGCGACCGCGAAATCAACGCCCTCGAACAGGCCCACCGCGGGCCCGGTATTGCCCAGCGTTCCCTTCACGCCGCCGGTGCCGACCAGCAGCGGTTCCTCGTGCCCGGCATTGACGTAGTGCAGCTGGCCCGAGACGGGGTCGAGCAGGCCGAAGAACAGGGTCGCGAACATGCTGGTATCGCCATGGGTGCGCGCGATGTAATCGTTCGCAAAGCGCAGGCTGTTGCGCAGGATGGCCGGCGGGTCGCCCGCCGCGCCGGCAATCCCCGCCCCGCCCCGGAAATCCTGGGACTTCGCCGCCGCGCGCAGCAGGCTGCGGAACAGCGTCATGAACAGTGCCGCGCCGACGCCCTTATCGCAGACATCGCCGACGATCAGGCCGATATGACGCTGCCCGTCGATCTCGAAGGCATCGTAGAAATCCCCGCCGACATCGCGGGCGGCACGGAAATAGGCGGCGATGTCCCAGCCGGCGATCTCGGGCAGGCGGGACGGCAGGAACCCGGCCTGGATGCGCCGGCCGATTTCCATCTCGCGCTCCAGCATCTGCCGGCTCTGCGCCTAGTGGACGATCTGCCCGGTTCGCTCGCGCAGGCAGCGGCACAGGCTGCGCGTCAACGCGGCACC
>JAHELM010000267.1 GCA_024644185.1 Rhodospirillales bacterium
TCGGCGGTCATCGCGGGCAAGGGCGGTGTTGAATAGCCTGCCGGCAGATTCACCGTCGAATCCTTGATGAACAGGTGTGCGTAGCCGGCATCGATGGTGACGTTTGCCGATGGCCGGAACTGTGCGCCGATCGAAGTCCAGATACGGTCCTCGTCGGTCAGGCGCGGCGTGCGCCGGTTGTCGGGGATTGGCGACTGATCGTAGGCCATGCCGCCGCGCAAGGAGACGGTGTCGTTGAGCTTGTATGTCGCCCCCAGGGCGAAGAACCAGACATCCTCCCAGTCCTCAGGGGTGAGAGAAACTATAGCGCCGCCTGGCGTGGTCACGCGCAACTCGTCAAAGCTGCTCCAGCGGGTCCATACGATGTCCGCCATGACGGCGAGATTGTCGTTATAGGCATGATATGCGCCAACCGAGACAGTGTCGGGCGACGTGAAATTGGCTTCGATCGGGGTGATGAGAGAGCCTCCTATGGTCAGATCGCCCTCCAGAGTATGGGCAATCTGCGAGCGATAGCCGACGCCGATACGGGTATCCGGCGACGGTTCGTACAGCAGTCCGGCGGTGGCGCCGAAGCCCCAGTCGTCGCCGGTTATTTCGGCCAATGGGGAACCTGGAGCCGCCCCGGCCATGTTGCTCAATGTGACATCAAAAGACTGGATTTGCAGTCCGACGCCGACCGACAGTTGCGGCGTCAGGCGATAGGCGACCGCCGGATTGACGTTGATCGCCTGAATTGCGGATTCCACAGTGTGGAGCCGCCCCGCCCATGTGGTCGAATACTGTGTCGAGAGGCCGAATGGGACGTTCACGCCCACGCCGATCTTCAGGTCCGGGCTCAGCGACCACATTCCATATGCCGCGGGAACCAGCGCGTCCTCGGCCGCATCGCCGGAGGTTGCTTCACCGAGAACCGACGGGCTTGTGGCGGCATTATCGGTCTCGCCCTGCACCATGATGTAGTTGGCGACGGCGCCGACCTGATTGTCCGACTGGCGGATCATGCCAGCCGGGTTGAAGAACATGTAGGTGACGTCCTCGGCGCCGGCGGTGGCGCCGGCAAAAGCATTACCGAGCGCGGCAGCACTTTGCTCCTTCAGCGAAAAGCCGGCTGCATGGGCGGTACCGGCCAGCCCCAGAAGGGCAACCGATGCGGCACCGACGGCAACGAAGGTGCCGAAGGCGCGGGCCGTGTGGCGGCGCCGGATTGCGGTAAAATCATTCATGACGAAGCCTCCCGTTGTTTTATCCCGTGACGTTCGGCACGGAAATTTCGCTGATCTTCGCGCAATACGGGCGGGAAATAAAGAATTGAATGAAATGCGCGGCATTGCGCCGCGCTACATTGCCGAAATTTCTTTCAGGGTGGCCTCGTAATTGGCCGAATCGGGGCCGCCGAGGCGTACCGCCGTTTCCGCCGCGGCGATGGCGTCGTCCCTGCGGCCGAGACCCAACAGGACATAGGCCAGGTTGTTCCAGGCCGGGGCCGCGGCGTCGGGCTGCGCGGCGATGGCCTGTCGGTAGGCGGTCTCGGCGCCAGCCAGATCCTTGAGCGCATACCGGGTATTTCCCAGCCCCATCAGCGCCGGAAAACTGCCGGACCAACGTCCGGCGATCGTTGCATAGGCGGTTTCGGCGGATTCCGTCAGGCCGGCCCGCTCAATACCGGCGGCGGCGCGCAGCACGTCGATCTCGTCGGGATCGACCGGCAGCGTATCTGGTGGCAACACCACCAGCGCCCAGCGATCCCCGCGGTCCCAGGTACGTTGAAATGTGGCCATGGACATCGTGCGGTTTTCGTATGGTCCGGTATGAAGCACAATCCGGGATGCGGGCAGGTCGTAGCCGATGGCGACGGCGTAGTGCCATTGCGGATACCAGCTCAGGGCCAGGTTCTGGAATACCAGGACAGGCCGGCCAGCGGCAATTTCGGCGAGCATGTCGTGCAGGCTGTGGACCGGAACGGCCAGCCGGCCGTTGCGCCGCGCGGCGGCAATGACGTCGGGTTGCAGGGTACCCTTGCGGCCGGGTGTGTATACCTGCGGCACCATGTCGTCCTGGGTGACGGCCAGGCCGCTCCAGGCCAGAGTCATGGCCACAGCCGCCGGGCCGCAATAATATTCCTCCTGTGCGAAGAAGGGGACACCGACGACCTGGGCCACCGGCGGCAGGTCGCCGGGGTCCTGATGCAGAATCAGGGTTTCACGGGGCGTTGCGCAGGCAGCCAGCAGCAACAGGGCCGGGATCAGGACTGTCCTGATGCGGATGTGCCAAAAAATACCCGTATTTTTCATACGAGCAGGAGAATCAGTACAACGAGCAGCAGGATGATGACGATATTGTTGCCGCGGCCCTGACCCGCGGGCAAGGCTTCGATCTTGCTCGTGAGGCTGGCAATCTCCTCCTGCGACATCGTATCCACGCGGGACAGCGCCTCATCGGGATCGACGCCAAGGGCTTCGAGTTGCTGCCGCACGTCCTCGCGTGCCAGAAATTCGGAGACCCGGGCACGATCCGCGTCGGCGGCATGATCTTCCAGCGTCTGCTCGGTGCCGACAATGGCCGCCACGGCTCGACCGGAAGTCAGCGGCTGGATTGTCGCGGCTGCCGACAGCATCAGGCACAAGGCAATGACATTCGGTCGACGAAAATACTTGCGCATGATGATTACCGCCATGGGATCAAAAGGATGAGAAGGATCACGAGAAGCAGGATTACAGCGACGCTCTGGCCGGCCGGCAGGGTATCGATCTTTTCGGCGACGGCTGCAACCTCGACATCCGACATACTGTCGACGCGCGATGCGGCCTCGCTGTCGCTGACGCCGAAGGCAGCGAGTTGCTGACGAACATCGTCACGCTGCAGAAACGCACCGACGGCCGCGCGATCCCCGGCAGAGCCGGAACCGGAAAGAATCGTGTCGGTGCTGACAATGGCGGCCCGCGCATAGCCCGCCGGCATGGCGAGCAACAACATTAAGATCACGAGGGGCCATGCAACGAGGCTGCGAATCTTGCGCATGAAGGGCATGATGGTGTCGCCTCCCTCGCCAGTTAACGGCCGGCCCCCGCTTTCGCGGACGATGCCGCGAAAGCGGGGGCAGGGAGTTGTTGTTACCGGCGATTCTTCTTGATGAACGGGAAGATGTCGGTGACACCGGCAATATCGGTGATCAACAGAATGATGAAGATCAGGACGGCGGCACCCACGATGGCCCCGACGGCGCCCTGGCCTGCCGGCATCTCGTCGATGCGCGCCGCCACCTGAAGCACCTCGGCGTCCGACATTGCGCCGACGCGCAGCGCGGCGTCCCGCGGATCGACGCCCAGCGCCTGTGTTTGCGCCCGAACATCCTCGCGGGCCAGGAATGCCACCACCTGGGCCCGGGCCTCGTTGACGGATTTGGCATCGATCGCCTGGTCGGTGCTGACCAGTGCCGCCTGGGCGACACCCATGGGCATGGAGAAAGCCAACATCAGGGCGATCAGCGGTAGTGCCACGACTTGGCGGAAATCACGGAACATACGCATTTCTGTATCTTTCTTGCCGAGGTTGAACGCTTGGAGTTATTTTCTGGCCTTGCCGCCCTTGACGAAGGGGAAGATGTCGGTGACGCCGATCAGGTCGGTGATGAGCAGAATAATGAAGATCAGCAGCGCGGCGCCGATCAGCGCCTCGGCCACGCCCTGGCCGGCGGGAAGTTGTTCCATGCGCAGCGCGACCTGATGGATTTCGCTATCCGACATTGCGGCGACACGGCCGGCGGCCTCGTCCGCATCGACGCCCATCGACTGGAAACCCTGGCGAACGTCGGCGCGGGCCAAAAAGGCGATAACCTGTACCCGTTCAGCATCGGCCGCGGCGCGGTCGATCGCCTGGTCGGTACCGACCAGTGCGGCATTCGCGACACCCATCGGCATCGTCAGGGCCAGCATCAGGCCAATCATCGGCAATGCAATGTACCTGGAGTAGCGGCGCATCATGAACATGACAGAATCTCCCTATTATGGACCAGCCGGGTTATGGGTCCTTCCCCCTCGCGTCGAACGGCCCCGACAGCGCGCGAGTGTAACCGTCCTTATGCAGGCTGGCAATGCCGGACAGCCTATGCGGTATTCGTGCGGCGCTCGCGCGACGAGATATAGATTCCGCTGGCCACGATGACGGCAATTCCGGCCCAGGTCCAGGAATCCGGGAAGTCGCCGAACCAGACGTAACCAAGCGCCGTCGCCATGACGATCTCGCTGTAGCTATAAGGCGCCAGCAGCGAAGCCGGCGCATGATCGAAGGCCCGAATCAGCAGGAAATGTCCGCCGGCTGCAATGGCGCCGATGCCGACCATCATGGCGAGATCGCCGGGCGGCGGGGTGATCCATTCGGGAATGACCGCGACGCTCATCACCGCCGCGCCGAGCACGGAGGTATAGGCGAGGGTGACCAGCGGCGGTGCCGTGCCGGACAATTTGCGCGTGGACAACGTATAGAGGGCGAAGGTG
>JAHELM010000268.1 GCA_024644185.1 Rhodospirillales bacterium
TGAAATACATGTGACATGGGATACCCGACCCGCCCTTCCCTGACCGCCGCCCTGTGTGCCGCAGCCCCCATAATGGCCGCGCCATACCGCGAAATCCAGCCTGCAATGCCGGCGATCCGGCCATGCCGAAAGCGTAAAGGGTTTGTTAAGTTTTTGTAAACCGGTGGAGACAGTTTTCCGGCGGCCACCGTATTCCACCGCCTCATTAACCAATTTTATGGCGCAATTCCATTGCTCAGGGCATTACCCGGCATATTGGCATAAATACTGCTCAATTATTCCGTTGTACGCCGCGGTCGGGGAGGCCGCGGCGTGCCGGATGGGGAAGAACGGATCGGGGATAACGATGGCCATGCGGAGCCGGGCGAAAACACAGCAGGGCGTGAGCGGTTTCGCGTTCATCATGGTGATTCTGGCGGGGGCCCTGGTCGGCGCCAGCCTGCCGACCGATCTGGCCGGCGCCGGTCAGGTGGCGGAAAGCTGCTTTGGCGGGCCTTTCGCGCCGAAGCACAGCGCCGGCGCGCGGCCGGCCCCCACCTGCATGGGGGCAATCGCCGACGCCGCCTCCATCCGCTGGATTGCCGAGGGCGTGCGGCAGGCCGCCAGCGCCCCGCTGTTCGGCGCCGACCGGAAGGTGATGCTGACCGCCGATTTCGTGGACTCCTATGACCCCCGCAATCCGCGCGCGACACAGGCGACCCTGGCCCGCCTGGAAATGGAAGCGCGGTAGGGGCTTCAGTCGTCGGACTTGCGGATGATCGTCTCGCCCTCGACGAGGGTCCAGGCAACCAGATCCCCGATCGCCTGGCCGAGTCCCGCATCGTAGGCCGTGACGATACCGGACATGTCGTTCCGTTCGGCCGGTACCCGTGCCTCGAAGGTTCGGGACGCGACGATCACCCGCTGCGGCAATTTCACCAGTTTGGCGTTGATGCGGATATGGGCAACGGGCAGGCCGCCGCCGCCCTGCGGCAGGCCGTCGGTTGTCGCCGGCCGGCCCTGGTATTCCGCCTGGAAGTCGCGCAGGTCGGTTTTCAGCAGGAAATCGGAGCGCAGGCCGATGGCGTCGCGGCCGACGCCGACGATCCGGTGCGAATTCTCGAATGCCTCGACAATCAGCCGCTGCACCATGTCCGGGGGGCGGTCGGTCCAGTTGGCGCGCGCGAAATAATCGATCTCGATCGGGCTGTAGGCGACCGCGATACGCGGCGTGTCGAGCGCCGCCGGAGAGACCGGCTGTTCGACCAGCAGCTGCCAGGCGACCGGCGGCAGATCGGACGGGAATTCGGCATTCGGCGTCAGCACGAAGAGCTGCGGCCGGGCGCCCCCGCCCGGCAGTTTGACGCCGCAGCCCGCGAGAAGCCCGGCAAGCGAAAGCAGCGCGGCGCGCCGCGACAGGTGAATCCCCGCCCTCATTTGACCTCCACCCCCTGTTGCTGGTCACCGAACAGGAACCGCGCCGGATCGCGCTCGAACTGCCCGGCCAGGCGGTTCAGCGCCGATACCAGCGCCCGCGATTCGGCCAGAAGCTGGCTGAACTCGTACAGGCCGGTGCTGCTGAAATTGCTGAGCGGTTCGCGGTTATCCTTGAGAAATCCCGAGAGCTGTTCGGCCGCCGACGCCAGTTCCGTCACCGCGCGCCTGGTATCCGCCAGAACCTGCCGGCTGTCGGTGGCGATGCCGCCGCTCTCTTTTTCCAGCGCCGCCAGCATGCGGTTCGCCCTCTCCACCGTTTCGCGCAACGCGGTGGCGGTGGCGGCGCCCTCCTTGAGAATCCCGGCAATGTCGCCGGAACTGTCGGCCAGGGTGCCGGTCAGCTTCTCGACATTGTCCAGCGAGGTGGCAAAGCGCGCCTGGTTTTCCGGCCCGAGCAGGATTTCCGCCTGTTCCAGCAGATGCATGGTCCGGTGCACCAGTTCCGGCGCCGCCTCGATGAGTTCGGAAATCTGGGACGGGCGCGAGGCGATGACCGGCCGGTCCCGGCCCGGCGCCGCCCGCAGGGTCTCGGCCGCCCTGGTGCCGCCCGCCAGTTCGATATAGGCGATGCCGGTGATCCCCTGCATGGCCAGCATCGCCTCGGTATCGGTCTTGACCGGGGTTTCGGAATCCAGATCGAGAGTGACCAGAATACGCTCGACGTTTTCCGGGTCGATCCGCATATCCGCCACCACGCCCACCGGAATGCCGCGGTACTGCACCGGATTGCCCGGCCGCAACCCGGCGACGCTGCCCTCGAAATAGACGTCGTAGAGCGCGCGCGTCGTGCCGCCGCCGCTGCCGGCGATCCAGATCGCCGAGGCCAGCAGGCCCGTCATGCCGAGGATGACGAACAGCCCGACGATCAGATAATTCGCCCGGGTCTCCATGTTCAGCCTGCTTCCCTTCCGCCGGCGTCGAGCGCCGCCCGTGCCCGTGGCCCATGAAAATATTCGCGAATCCACGGATGGTCGTCGCGCCGATGTTCAGCCATTGTGGCGACCTTCACCTTTTTGTCCACCAGCACGGCGATGCGGTCGCAGATCGCCGCCAGGCTGTCGAGATCGTGCGTCACCATGACGACCGTCAGCCCAAGGCTGTTCCGCAGGTCGCGGATCAGCGAATCGAATGCCGCCGCGCCGATCGGGTCCAGCCCCGCCGTCGGCTCGTCGAGGAAGACGATTTCCGGGTCCAGCGCCAGCGCCCGCGCCAGGCCGGCGCGCTTGCGCATGCCGCCGGACAGTTCGCCCGGCCGTTTCGGCCCGGCTTCCGGCGGCAGCCCGACCATGGCGATCTTCAGCGCCGCCAGCTCGTTCATGATCGGTCCTGGCAGGCGCAGATGTTCGCGCATCGGCACCTGCACGTTCTCGGTGACGCCGAGCGACGAGAACAGGGCGCCGTCCTGGAACAGCACGCCGCAGCGCGTCTGCGTCGCCGCCCGGGCGTCCGGCCCCATGCGCGACACGTCGCTGCCCAGCAGTTCGATCGACCCGGCGACCGGCCGGTTGAGGCCCAGGACGGTGCGCATCAGCACCGATTTCCCGGTGCCCGAGCCGCCGACGATGCCCAGCACTTCGCCCCGCCGCACGTCGAGATCCAGTCCGTCATGCACGGTCTGCCGGCCGAACCGGTTGACCAGACCGCGCACGCGGATCGCCGGAACGCCCGCCATGCCCTAGATCCCCATCGCCGAGAACATGATCGAAAACACCGCGTCGGCGATGATCACCAGAAAGATCGAATGCACCACCGATCGGGTGGTCATGCGGCCGACGCTCTCGGCGCCGCCCTCGACGCTGAGCCCCTCGTGACAGCCGACCACGGCGATCAGATAGGCAAAGACCGGTGCCTTGACCATGCCGACCATGAACTGCCCCGGCGTTATCGCGTCGTGCAGCCGGCCGAGGAACTGGGTCGCGGTCAGGTCCAGGCTGACGATGGTCATCGCCGCCCCGCCGGCCAGGCCGACGAAATCCGCGAACAGGGTCAGCAGCGGCAGCGCGATCACCAGCGCGGCGATGCGCGGCAGCACCAGGATTTCCATGGGATCGAGGCCGAGCGCGTTCATCGCCGCGACCTCCTCGTTCACCTTCATCGTGCCGATCTCGGCGGTGAAGGCCGAGCCCGAGCGGCCGGCGATCAGAATCGCCGTCAGCAGCACGCCGATTTCGCGCAGGATGGACACCGCCATCAGGTCGATGGTGAAGATTTCCGCGCCGAAGCGGCGCAGCTGCGTCGCCCCCTGATAGGCCAGGACGATGCCGATCAGAAAGGCCATCAGCCCGACGATCGGCAGCGCATCGAGCCCGGTGCGCTCGATCTGGTTGGCCAGCGAGACGATGCGGAACCGGCGCGGCCGCCGGATGGCCCGCAAGCCGGTTATCGTGGCCTGGCCGATGAAGGCGGTCAGCGCCACCGTCTCGCGCCCCGCCCCCACCGCCGCCCGGCCCAGCCGCTCGACGGCGGCAACCGCCGCGTTCGGACGCGGCACCGGCGGCGGCAGCCTTCCCTCGTTGGCGGCGACCAGGTCGAACAGCGCCCGGGATCCGGGGGCGATGCCGGCAAAGCCGACGGTGGCGCCCGCCGCCTCCAGGCGATGGGCGATCCGGCGCAGCAGCCATACCCCGGCGGTATCCAGCCCGGCGACCGCCGACACGTCGATCCCCACCGGGCCCGCCGCATCCCCCGCAAGCCCCGCCGCCTGTTCGTCCAGCGCCGCGATATCGGCCACCGTCCAGCGCCCGCCGGCAACCAGGCGCACGCGGCCGCCGGTGTCGTCCCGCCTGATCCAGCCAGCCCCCTCCGCCATCGTCCCGGTTCCCCCGTGCATCCCGCATCCCCGTGCCGCCGCCAGCATACCCTGCCCCGGCCAAACCGGCAAAGCCGCGCGCAACGCGCCGGTCACGCCGGTCAGGCGCGATCCGCGCCGGTCACGCCACGCCCGGAAAACACCGCCTTTAGCGGCGCCCGTTGCCCGGATTCGGACCGATCCAGTCCTCGCGCCGCGTCAGTT
>JAHELM010000269.1 GCA_024644185.1 Rhodospirillales bacterium
CGTGGTTGCCATGCCGAGGCCCGGCCCCTGAATCTCGCCGCGCCAGACCGGGGCGGTCGGGTCACCCAGCATGAAGCAGGACACGATGTCGGTGCCGCCGGAGATCGAGGCCAGCTGCACGTCCGCCTTGACGTCGCGATAGACGTAGTCGAAGCCTTCCGGCGCCAGCGGCGAGCCGGTCGAGGCGATGGTCCGCACGCTGGCCAGCTTGTGCGTCTGGCGCGGCTTCACCCCGGCCTTGGCCAGCGCGTCGAGATATTTCGCCGAGGTGCCGAGAAAATCGATGGCGTGGGCATCGGCGAAATCGAACAGCACATTGCCATCCGGATGGAAGGGCGAGCCGTCGTAGAGCATCAGCGTCGCTTCCTGCGCCAGGGCGGTCACCAGCCAGTTCCACATCATCCAGCCGCAGGTGGTGAAGTAGAAGATGCGGTCGCCCGGCTTCACGTCGCAATGCAGCCGGTGTTCCTTCATGTGCTGCAACAGGGTGCCGCCGGCGCCATGCACGATGCATTTCGGAACCCCCGTCGTGCCCGACGAATAGAGGATATAGAGCGGCGCGTTGAACGGCATTTGCCGGAAGGCGATCGGGCCCGGCCGGTACGGCGCGACAAGATCGGCCAGCCGCACCGCCTTGCGCAGACCCGACACATCCGGTTCGCGCTTCAGCAGCGGGAACACGACAACCGTCTCCACCGTCGGCAGCCCGGCGAGGATTTCCTTCGCCCGGCCAAGCGAGTCGTGCGATTTGCCGCCGTAGTGATAGCCGTCGGCGGTAAACAGCACCTTGGGCGCCACCTGGCCGAAGCGGTCGAGCACGCCCTGCACGCCGAAATCGGGCGAACACGAGGTCCAGACCCCGCCCAGCGACGTCACCGCCAGCATGGCGACCACGCTTTCCGGCATGTTCGGCACGAAGGCGGCGCAGCGGTCGCCCGGCCCCACGCCGGCCGCCGCCAGCGCCTGGGCCAGCCGCGACACGCCGTCATGCAGTTCGGCCCAGCTCATCGTCCGTTCGACCTTGTCCTCGGCACGGAAGATCATCGCCGGGCTGTCGTCGCGGCGGCGCAGCAGGTTCTCGGCGAAATTCAGCCGCGCCCCGGGGAAGAACCGCGCGCCGGGCATCCGGTCGGCATCGGCAATCGCCACCTCGCCGCGCGTCTCGGCGATCACGCCGCAGAAATCCCACAGCGCGGTCCAGAAATCGCCCATGCGGTCGATGGAAAAGCGCTGCAATGCCTCGCGATCCGGCAGCGGCACGCCGTGGCGCGCCTCCAGCAATTTACGGAAGGCGGTAAGGTTGGCATCGGCGATTCGCGCCGCCGAAGGTTGCCAGAGCGGACCGGTCATCTTGCGCCAGGCTCCCCGGGATATGTCAGCGTACCGCGCGGAACGGCCGCACGGTCACGTCCTGCCACACCTTGCCCCTGGTGTAGGGATCGGCGGCGATGCAGGCGTCGAGCGCCGCGCGGTCGGGAAAGGACAGGATGACGGACGATCCGATCATCTTGCCGGCATCGTCCAGGATGGCGCCGCCGGCGATGAACTGGCCCTGCTCCCTGAGCGTCCTGATCCCGGCCAGATGCGCATCGCGCGCGGCCATGCGCCGGTCGAGCGCGCCCGCATCCCTGCCGTCCATTGCGATCACCAGAAAATCCATGGTTCCCCGTCCTTCGCCCCGTTGTGGAAGGGCGCACCTTATTCCGGAGGAAGCCCGCCGTCGAGGGTCTGATCGTCAAGCGCGGCGGTGGCGCGCGCCCGGTGCTCGTCGGTGACATGGCGCGACAGCAACTGCCAGACCGCCCAGAACAGCGAGGCATCGTCGGCAAAGCCGAAAACCGGCAGAAAATCGGGCAACGCATCGGCCGGCATGACGAAATAGGCCAGCGCCGCCATCAACACCGCCTTCACATGCGGCGGCGTCGCCGGGTCGCGGGTTGCATACCAGGCGGCGACGGCCTCGCGGGCAAAGGGGATCCGGCCGGCGACGCGGCGGATCTTGCGCCAGAATCCGGCGCGCACCCGCGCCTCGTTCTCCTCGAGACGGTCCGGATCGGGCAGCAGCATGGGCAGCTTTTCGCTCATCGGATTTCATATGGGGGCGGCAAGCCCGCGCCGCCATGCCGGTCGCGGCGGGATGCGCGAGGAATACGATCGGTTACGACACGGCCGCCGGCGCCGCCTTGTCGATGAATTTCGCCAGCGCCACGTCGAGCGCGCTCAGGCCGTTGCAGTCATGGGTCGTCAGCGCGATATCGACCCGGTTGTAGACGTTGAACCATTCCGGATGGTGATCCATGCGCTCGGCCTTCAGCGCCACCCGGGTCATGAAGGCGAAGGCCTCGTTGAAGGTCTTGAATTTGAACGAACGGGCGATGGCATCGCGCCCCTCGACCGGCCGCCAGCCCGCCGCCGCCAGTTCTTCCAGCGCCGCGCGGCGCGCCTCTCCCTCCAGCCTGTCGGCCATTCCCGCCTCCCGTGTCCGGTTTCAATCAGCAATCTGGTGTGCCGCCGCGCGCCCGGCTATGGTGCCGGCATGATCGGACTCCACGCGCCCAGTCTGGACGATATCGAGGCCCTGGCGCGCGACGCCTTCGACTCGATCCCCGAGGAACTTTCGCGCCATGTCGGCGCGGTGGTCTTCCGCATCGACGAATTCCCCGACGAGGAAACCTGCCGCGAGATGGACCTGGAGAGCGAATTCGATCTGCTCGGCCTCTATCGCGGCGTCTCGCTGAACCACCAGGAATCGGTCGGCACCCGGCAGGATGTCGACATGATCTTCCTGTACCGCCGGCCGCTGCTGGACTACTGGTGCGAAACCGGCGAGGAGCTGGGCCATCTGGTGCGCCACGTCCTGATCCATGAAATCGGCCACCATTTCGGCTTCTCCGACGCCGACATGGAGGCCCTGGAGCTGCTGGCCGACGAACGGGCGGGGGCCTAGCGGCGCCTAGCCCCGGCTCAGCATGAACAGGGCCTGCTCGGCGCAGAGATTGGCCAGCGCGCCGGTCGGGTCCAGATTCATCGGGCGGCCATTGCCGCCGAGGGCCAGGCCGCGTTCGACCCTGAGATTCATCGCCCGGGCCAGGACGACGAAATCGCGGATCGTGCAGAAATGGATGTTCGGCGTGTCGTACCACTGGTGCGGCAGGTTTCCGGTGACCGGCATGCGGCCGCCCAGCGCCAGGCCGACGCGGACGCGCCAGTAGCCGAAATTCGGGAACGAGACGATCAGCCGCTTGCCGGTGCGGGCCATGTGATCCAGCACCTCGCGCGGGTTCCACGTGGCCTGCAGGGTCTGGCTGAGGATCACGTAGTCGAAGGCGTCCGACGGATAGTCCTTCAGGTCGGTGTCGGCATCGCCCTGGATCACCGACAGGCCGTTGCGCACGCAGGCATTCACCCCGGCCTGGCTGATCTCGATGCCGCGGCCGTCGACGCCCTTGCTTTTCCACAGATGCTGCAGGAGTTCGCCGTCGCCGCAGCCGACATCGAGCACGCGCGAGCCCGGCGCGATCATGCCGGCGATGATCTGCAGGTCGCCGCGGATCGACGGGGCCGGGCCGCTCATGGCGCCTTCAACCCCTTGTGTTCGGCGCAACCGTTCAGAAAACCGCCCAGCACGTCGAAGAATTCCGGCTCATCCAGCAGGAAGGCGTCGTGCCCCTTGTCGGAGGCGATCTCGACGAAGCTGACATTGGCGGCGACCGCGTTGAGCGCATGCACGATCGCCCTGGTCTCCGACGTGGGAAACAGCCAGTCGCTGGAGAACGAGACCAGGCAGAAGCGCACCGGCGTGCCCTTGAAGGCCGCCGGCAGGGTTCCGTGTTCCGCCGCCAGGTCGAAATAGTCCATGGCGCGGGTGATGTAGAGATAGGAGTTCGCGTCGAACCTGTCGGTGAAGGCGATGCCCTGGTGGCGCAGATAGCTCTCCACCTGAAAATCTGCGTCGAAGCCGAAGGTCTTTTCGCTGCGGTCTTGCAGGTTGCGCCCGAACTTGTCGGTGAGACCCGCCTCCGAGAGGTAGGTGATGTGCGCCGCCATGCGTGCGACCGACAGGCCCTTCTCCGGTCCCTTGCCGTGAGTGTAGTAGTCCCCTCCCCGCCATTCGGGATCAGCCATGATCGCCTGCCGCCCGACCTCGTGGAAGGCGATATTCTGCGCCGAGTGACGCGCAGTCGATGCTATAATGAGCGCCGCAGCAGTCCGCTCCGGAAAGTTAGAAGCGAGCGAGAGCGCCTGCATGCCGCCCATAGAACCGCCGACGACGGCGTGGAGCCGCTCAATCCCGAGCGCATCGAGCAGAGCGACCTGCGCACGCACCATGTCGCGAATGGTGATGACGGGAAAGCGCATGGCATAGGGATTGCCGTCATTGTCGGGGCTGGCAGGACCGGTCGATCCCATGCAGCTGCCGAGGACATTGGCGCAAATGACGAAATATCGATCCGTATCGATCGGGAGGCCCGGGCC
>JAHELM010000270.1 GCA_024644185.1 Rhodospirillales bacterium
GTCTCGGCCAATACCTTCGTGATCGCTGCCGTCAGGCTCGTCTTCCCATGGTCAACATGGCCAATCGTGCCAATGTTGCAATGCGGCTTCGTACGCTCAAATTTCGCTTTCGCCATCGGTCCCGTAATTCCTGTTCTGATCGTTCAACCGAACCGGCCGCCCGGCGGCCGTCTCATCAGTCTCGTCCCGGTACCTTTCGGTACCCGATATCGCGCGGCACACCGCCATGGCGGCGAAGCATTGGAGCGGGTGATGGGGATCGAACCCACACAACCAGCTTGGAAGGCTGGGGCTCTACCATTGAGCTACACCCGCAAAATATCCCGTCCGCGCTGCCGTCCGATGCTGTAACCCGTAGTCAGACTTCCTCCGCGTCCGCAGCGAATGGTGGAGGGAGTAGGATTCGAACCTACGTAGGCATAGCCAACGGGTTTACAGCCCGTCCCCTTTAGCCACTCGGGCATCCCTCCGTCCTTGCGCGCCAACACGTCGGTGTGCCCTAACCGCGCACCGCCTCGACGCGTGCGATGTAGGGTGTTTTATGGCAGCTTGTCAACTTCAAAAGACGCAAAAAGACGCACCACACCGCGCTTTAAGCCTCATAAGGCCCAAACGGACGGAATGGCGCCGCTTGTGGAACTGTCCACGGCACTATAATAGGGTCGGTCATGGCCAAACACAAGAAAACAGACAGCCGGCTTCCCCCGAGGGGCCGCCCGCCCCGTGGCGAGACCGTCGCGCCGCGCGACGATTCGCGCGGCGCGTGGCTTTACGGCATGCACGCCGTGACGGCGGCGCTGGGCAATCGCCGGCGGCGCATCCGCCGGCTTCTGGCCACCGCCGACGGCGCGGAGCGCCTGACCGCGATCGCCCCGGACGCCCAACCGGAAATCGTCGAACGCCGCGTTCTCGACCAGGCATTGCCCCCGGGCGCCGTGCATCAGGGCGTGGCGCTGGATGTCGAACCCCTCGCCCAGCCGGCGCTGGAGGATATCGTAGCCGCAGCGGCGGAAACGGCGATCGTCGTCATACTGGATCAGGTTACCGATCCGCATAATGTCGGCGCGGTTCTGCGCAGCGCCGCGGCTTTCGGCGCGCTGGCCGTGATACAGACCGAACGCAGCGCGGCGGCCGTGACCGCGGTTCTGGCCAAGGCCGCCAGCGGCGGGTTGGAGATCGTGCCGCTGGTGACCGTCGTAAATCTCGCCCGCACGCTGGAATCCCTCAAGAAGGCCGGATTCTGGTGCATCGGGCTGGATGGGTCGGCCGAACGCACGCTGGCGGAACAGGCACCGTCGGGACGCGTGGCGCTGGTGCTGGGCGCCGAGGGCGGCGGTCTGCGCCGCCTGACCCGCGAGCATTGCGACTTGCTGGCTCGCCTGCCGACGCGCCCGCCGGTGGCCAGCCTCAACGTCTCCAACGCAGCCGCCATTGCGCTTTACGAACTGGCGCGGCGCTGACCCCTACCCTTTCGCCTGGGCGCGCAACCCGGCCAGTGTCGCCGTCGGGGTAATCGCCTCCGGGTCGATACGCAATTCCAGCAGGCTTGGCCGGT
This sequence comes from Rhodospirillales bacterium, assembly GCA_024644185.1. Classification (GTDB taxonomy): domain Bacteria; phylum Pseudomonadota; class Alphaproteobacteria; order UBA8366; family JADFVY01; genus JAHELM01. The sequence goes on from JAHELM010000270.1 coordinate 1,556, forward strand.
CGGCGGCAACGGCCCGTTCGAAGGCCGGGAAGAATTGCTCGGTCCGCTCGACGATTTCGCCGTTGGCGCCATAGGCGCGGGCCAGCGCCGCAAAATCCGGATTGGCCAGCTCAGTACCCAGAACGCGGCCCGGGTAGCGCCGTTCCTGGTGCATCCGGATGGTGCCGTACATGCCGTTGTTGACGACGATGAAGATTGCATTGGCGCCGTATTGCACGGCGGTCGCCAGTTCCTGGCCGTTCATCATGAAGCAACCGTCGCCGTTGAATGAAACGACGATGCGATCGGGAAAGGCGAGCTTCGCCGCCACCCCGGCCGGCACGCCATATCCCATCGAGCCCAGCGTCGGCGCCGCCTGGGTATGGTATTGCGTCCACTGGTAGAAGCGGTGCGGCCAGGTCGAGTAATTGCCGGCGCCGTTCACCAGGATGGCGTCGCCCGGCAAGGTCCGGCGCAGCCAGCCCATGATCTCGCCCATCTGCAGATCGCCGGGAATCCGCGGCGTCTCGATGTGCTTCAGGTACTCCGCCCGCGCGGTCGCCGTCTGGCCGGCCCAGGCCGCGGAATCCACCGGCTTCATCGCCCGTGCCGCGGCGGCGAAGGCCTCTACGCCCGACTGGATCGCCAGGGTCGCCTTGTAGACGCTGTTCAGTTCCTCGGCGCCCGGATGCACATGGACCAGCTTTTGCCGCGGCACCGGGGGCTCGACCAGCGTGTAGCCGCCGGTCGTCATTTCGCCGAGGCGCGGGCCGACGGCAACGATCAGATCGGCATCGCGCACACGCGCGGCCAGCTTCGGATTGATGCCGATACCCACGTCCCCGACATAGCAATCGTCGCTATTGTCGAAGCAATCCTGCCGCCGGAAGGCGCAGCCGGTCGGTATCCTGCTGGCCTGGGCGAATGCCTGGATATCGCGCGAGGTCTGCGCCGTCCAGCCGCCACCGCCGACGATCATCAACGGCCGCTCGGCGCCGGCCAGAAGGTCGCGTAGCGCCGCCATATCCGATGCGCCGGGATGCGCCCGCACCGGCCGATGCGCCTCGACATCGGCCGCCGCCACGCGGTCGGTCAGCATGTCTTCGGGCAGGGCCAGAACCACCGGCCCCGGCCGGCCGGACGTGGCGGTGTGGAAGGCGCGGCTGACATATTCCGGAATTCGCCGCGCATCCTCGATCTGCGCCACCCATTTGGCCAGCGGGCCGTACATGCGGCGATAGTCGATCTCCTGGAACGCCTCGCGGTCGCGCTGGTCGCTGGCCACCTGGCCGATGAACAGGATCATCGGCGTCGAATCCTGGAAGGCCGCATGCACGCCGATACTTGCATTGGTGGCGCCCGGCCCGCGGGTGACGAAACAGATGCCGACCCGCCCCGTCAGCTTGGCGTAGGCCTCCGCCATGTAGGCGGCGCCGCCCTCCTGCCGGCAGATTGTGAACTGCACCGAGTTGCGCGCCCCGTAGAAGGCGTCCAGCACCGCGAGATAGCTTTCGCCCGGCACCCCGAACACCCGTTCGGCGCCGTTGATCTCCAGTGCCCGGACGAGGATCTCGCCACCGGTACGGTCTTCCCCATGTTCCGTCATCGTCGTCAGCCCTTTTCCCTTTGCCCGGCGCAGATTCCGCGCGCCATCCAATCCTCGACCTCGCTCTCCGTGTGGCCCAGCAGCCCGCGCAGGATCTCGCGCGTGTTCTGGCCGAGCAGCGGCGGCGCGCCCTTGTATTCCACCGGCGTCGCCGAAAAGCGCATCGGGCTTGCGGTCAGCGGTACGCGGCCGGACAGCGGATGCTCCAGCTCGATCCGCATGCCGCGATGCCGCACCTGCGGATCGTCGAAGGCCTGGGCGATGCTGTTGACCGCGCCGCAGGGCACCTGCGCGGTCTCCAGCGCCGCCAGCCAGTCGGCGCTGCCGCGCGCGCGCGTGATATCGAAAACGATCGCCATCAGTTCCTCGCGATGGGCGACGCGCCGGGAATTGGTGGCATAGCGCGGATCGGTGGCCAGTTCCGGCCGTCCGGCCACGGCACAGAACGCGGCGAATTGCCGGTCGTTGCCGACCGCCAGGATAAGATGACCGTCGGCGGTCGGCACCACCTGATAGGGGACGATATTCGGATGGGCGTTTCCGGCCAGCCCGGGCGGCTTGCCCGAGATGTGATAATTGGACGCCTGATTGGCCAGCATGGCCACTTGGCAATCGAGCAGCGCCATGTCGATATGCTGCCCCTCGCCGGTGCGTTCGCGGGCCAGCAGCGCCGATACGACCGCCAGACTGGCATACATGCCGGTGAACAGGTCCGCCGTGGCCACGCCGGCCTTGGTCGGCATGCCGCCGGGCTCGCCATTGATGCTCATGAACCCGCCCAGCCCCTGGATGATGAAATCGTAGCCGGCGCGCGCGGCATAGGGGCCGGTCTGGCCGAAACCGGTGACCGAGCAATAGACCAGACGCGGATTGACCTTGCGCAGGCTGTCGTAATCCAGTCCGTACTTCTTGAGGCCGCCGACCTTGTAGTTCTCCAGCAGCACGTCGGACTTCGCCGCCAGTTCCCGCGTCACCGCCTGGCCCTCGGGCGTGGAAAGATCGAGCGCCAGCGATTTCTTGCCGCGATTGACCGCCAGATAATAGGCGGCCTCCTGTGTCGGATTGCCGTCGCGGTCGTTCAGGAAGGGCGGCCCCCAGGCACGCGTTTCGTCGCCGCTCTCCGGCCGTTCCACCTTGATGACCTCGGCCCCCAGATCGGCGAGATTCTGGCCAACCCAGGGGGCCGCCAGAACGCGGCTCAGATCGAGGACGCGGTACCCCGAAAGCGGTCCGGCCATGACTTCTGTCTCTCCCTTCCATCGGACGGGGGCGAGACTAATCGCGCCGCCGGCAAAGCGCCAGCCCCGCATGCGACTTG
>JAHELM010000271.1 GCA_024644185.1 Rhodospirillales bacterium
CTGGCCGCCATGCCAGACCCAGCCAGACGGCCAGACCAGCCCGACGGGATAGACCAGCAGGAAGATCACCCCGAACACCGCGAGGGCGAGTTTCAACAACGATCGTCTGGTTTCAGCGTTCATGTCTCAAGCCTCTCTCTGTTGAAGTCGATTATTGTTCCCGACCGCATGCGCGCGGTCAGGTGCCGTAGGAAAAATCGGTCGAAAAGCCGCACCGCTCCTGATAATCCCACTGGAAGGGGCCGTCCTTGACGCTGGCCGAGGAAAAGTTTTCCCGCCCGGGATGGTCGTGCCCGGGGATACCGCAGGACACGGTGCCGTCGAATGCCACCTGCCGCAGCACCTGCGCGCGCACGGTTTCGGCGATTCGAATCGTCTCCGCCCCCGCCGTATGATCCAGCGCGATATGGGCCCGCCGGATCGCCACGTAGTGCAGGATATTGCGCAGGAACATCATGTTCCCGCCCGCCTTCCCCTGAAAGATCTGGCCGAGCGCGCCGAATTGCCGGTCCGTGGCCTGGGCGCCGATATAGACGATCACCCGCCACGGGCTGCCCGCCTCGTTGTCGTCATAACTGCCGAGAAGACAGACCGAGAGCCCGGCCAGGTCGATGTCGCCAAAATTGCCGCCGGCCAGGTGCCAGGACAGCAGAAAATCGCAGACCCCGTAGGTCGAACGCCCGCCCGCCACGCCGTTCTGCCGCCGGCACGGACAGATGGCGTCGCAATTGCAGGTTTCGTAATAGCTGCCCTGGATGCGCCAGGCGGGCGTTTCGGTCATGGTGTTCGCTCCGTGTTCGCTCCGGATTCCGGGTCGCAGTATGCGGGCGGAAAAATTCCGTTTCCACTACAGGAACTGTACCGCGGGCGTGCCGGGCCCGGATGCGCACGGTCCGCTCCGGACACGGCATGCGGAAGCCCGTGCCCCCGCCCGATTGATCCCTCCGCCAACTCCTCGTAGCATGGGCCATGCTGACATTCCTCTCTCGCCGGCTGCTTGGCCTTGTCCTCACCCTGGTCGCCGTCTCGCTGGTCGTCTTCCTGGTGCTGGAGGTGCTGCCGGGCGACGTGGCCCAGATGATTCTGGGCACCGAGGCGCGCGAGGATACGCTGGCGGCGCTGCGCCACCAGCTGGGCCTGGATCGGCCGGCCCATATCCGCTATTTCGCCTGGATCGGCGGCATCCTGCGTGGCGATCTGGGCATCAGCCACACCTATGGCGTGCCGGTGGCCGAGCTGATCGGGCAGCGGCTGGCGGTGACCGCGCCGCTGGCGGCGCTGGCCTTCCTGATGTCGACGCTGCTGGCGGTGCCGCTGGGCATGTTCGCGGCATCGCGGCGCGGGCGCGCCGGCGACTGGGGGGTGATGGCGTTCAGCCAGATCGGCCTGGCGATTCCCAATTTCTGGTTCGCCATCCTGCTGATCCTGATTTTCGCGGTCTGGCTGCGGCTGGCGCCGGCCGGCGGGTTTCCCGGCTGGGAGGCGGGAATTCCGTCGGCATTGGGCGCGTTGCTGCTGCCGGCGCTGGCGCTGGCGCTGACCGAGGCGGCGATTCTCGCCCGGATCGCCCGGGCCTCGGTGCTGGAGACGCTGGGCGCCGATTACGTGCGCACCGCGCGGGCCAAGGGCCTCAGCCCGGGCGCGGTGATGTGGCGGCATGTGCTGCGCAACGCGATGATCCCGGTGACCACGGTGATGGGGCTGCAATTCGCCTTCCTGCTGGGCGGGGCGGTGATCGTCGAGAACGTGTTCACCCTGCCCGGCCTCGGGCGGCTGGCGTTGCAGGCGATCTTCCAGCGCGACGCGGTGGTGGTGAAGGACGTGGCGCTGCTGCTGGCCGGCATGGTCGTCGTGGTCAATTTCCTGGTCGATCTGGCCTGCGTGGCGATCGATCCGCGCCCGCGGGTGGCCCCATGATGCGCCGTCCGGCCGGGCATGGCGGGCTGGCGATCGGCGCCGCGCTGGTCGGGCTGGTGGCGTCGGTGGCGCTGGTCTCGCTGGTCTGGACGCCCTGGCCGCCGCTGGCCCTGGACATCGCCCACAAGCTTCAGGGCCCGTCGGCGGCGCACTGGTTCGGCACCGACCATTTCGGCCGCGACACCCTGTCGATGGTGATGACCGGCGCGCAAAACGCGCTGGCGGTGGGTCTGGCGGCGGTGGGCATCGGCGTGGCGGCGGGCGTGCCGCTGGGACTGGCGGCGGCGGTACGGCGCGGCGCGGTCGAGGATCTGGTCATGCGGGCGACCGACCTGACCTTCGCCTTCCCGGCGGTGCTGACGGCGGTGCTGATCGCCGCCCTGGCCGGGCCGGGCGGGATCAACGCCGTTATCGCCGTCGGCATCTTCAACATCGCCGTTTTCGCCCGCATCGCCCGCGGCGCGGCGCTGCAGGTGACCGCGCAGGCCTTCATCCGCGCCGCCGCCGCCATCGGCAAGGGGCCGTGGCGGATCGCCGCCGAACACGTATTGCCGAACATCGCCGGCATCCTGATCGTGCAGGCAACGGTGCAATTCGCCGTGGCGATCCTGGCCGAGGCGGGGTTGAGCTATCTGGGGCTGGGCGTGCAGCCGCCGAACCCGAGCTGGGGCCGCATGCTGAACGAGGCGCAGACCTTCATGTTCATCGCCCCCGGGCAGGCGGTGTTTCCCGGCCTGGCCATTGCGCTGGCGGTGCTGGGCCTGAACCTGCTGGGCGACGGGCTGCGCGACCTTCTGGACCCGCGCCTGCGAGTCTGGCGAATGGGTTAGATTCGCACCGGGTTGTTGCGTTGCAGCATGATGATTGATCTTTCTGTCCTTGCGCCCTATCGTCGCCGCTTCCGGAGGACGGGCATGAGCGCGACGACGAGTGGAACTTCCATCACGGTGCCGATGATCCGCGCGGCCAAGGGTGGCACGCCGATCGTCTGTTTGACCGCCTATACGGCGCCCGTGGCGGCGCTGCTGGACCCGGTGGCGGATATGATCCTGGTGGGCGATTCCGTCGGCATGGTGCTGTACGGCATGGACAGCACGCTGGGCGTCACCCTGGACATGATGATCGCGCATGGCCGCGCCGTGACCCGTCGCGCCCGGCGCGCCTGCGTCGTCATCGACATGCCGTTTGGAACCTATGAGGCGAGCCCCGCCCAGGCCTTCGCCAATGCGGCCCGGCTGCTGGCCGAGACCGGCTGCGCCGCGGTCAAGCTGGAGGGCGGCGCGGTCATGGCCGAAACCGTGGGTTTTCTGGTTCGCCGCGGCGTGCCGGTGCTGGGCCATGTCGGGCTGATGCCGCAATCGGTGAATGCGACCGGCGGATATGCCGTGCGCGGACGCGACCCGGCCGAGGCGGCGGCGATTCTGGCCGATGCCCGCGCCATCGCCGAGGCCGGAGCCTTCGCGCTGGTGATCGAGGGCACGGTGGAGCCGCTGGCGCGGGAGATCACCGCGGCGGTGCCGGTTCCGACGATCGGCATCGGCGCCTCGCCGCATTGCGACGGGCAGATTCTGGTGACCGAGGACATGGTCGGGTTGTTCAGCGATTTCACCCCCCGCTTCGTTCGCCGTTATGCCGAGATGGGCAAGGCCCTGGGCAAGGCCGCCGAGGCCTATGCCGCCGATGTCCGGGCGCGCGAATTCCCCGAACCGCGGCACTGTTTCGGCGTGACGAAGGAACCAGAGCCGTGATCGCCGGGCCGGCCGTCGAACGCAGCGTCGCCGGGCTGCGCGCGCGCGTTGCCGGCTGGCGCCGGACAGGCGCGCGAATCGGCTTCGTTCCCACCATGGGGGCGCTGCACGAAGGCCATCTCGAACTGGTGCGGGCGGCGTTCCGCGCCTGCGACCGCGCCGTCGTCAGCATCTTCGTCAACCCGACGCAATTCGGCCCGCGCGAGGATTTCGAATCCTATCCGCGGCGGGAAGCACACGACATTGCCGCGCTGGCCGATGCGGGCGCCGATCTGGCCTTCATCCCGACGGTGGCCGAGATGTACCCGGCCGGCTTCGCGACCGCGGTCTCGGTCGACGAACGCCTGACCGACTGTTTGTGCGGCGCCGCCCGGCCGACGCATTTCCGGGGCGTCGCCACGGTGGTGACCAAGCTGCTGCTGCAATGCCTGCCCGACGAGGCCTGGTTCGGCGAGAAGGATTTCCAGCAGCTTCAGGTGATCCGCCGGCTGGCCGTCGACCTGGACATCCCGGCGGCGATACGCGGCCTGCCCACGGTCCGCGCCGCCGACGGGGTCGCGCTGTCGTCGCGCAACGCGAACCTGGCGGCCGGGGACCGCGCCCGTGCCCCGGCGCTGGTCGAGACCCTGCGCATGGTGGCGGCGCGGGTCGCGGACGGCGAACCGGTCCCGGCGGCGCTGGCGGCCGGCCGCAAACGGCTGGCGGATGCCCGCTTCGACCGCATCGACTATCTTGAGATTCGCGAAGAGGACGGGCTGGCCCCGGTCGCGGAACGACCGGCGACCG
>JAHELM010000272.1 GCA_024644185.1 Rhodospirillales bacterium
GGCGATCTCGGTGGCGGTGTGCCTGTCGCTGTTGGTCTCGATCACGGTCATCCCGGCGCTGGCGCGCAGTCTGCTCGCGCATGAGGTCGCCGATCCCGGGGGCAGTGTAAGGCTGTGGGGCGTCGACCAGTTCGCGCATGGATTCATGGCGGTGCTGAACGGGCTGACGGGCCTTGTGGTCCGCCGCAAGGTTTGGGCCGCGGCCATCGTCGTCACGGTGACATCGGTCACGGCGGGCGCCACCTGGATATTCCTGCCGCCGCTGGAATATCTGCCGGAAGGCAATCGCAATTGGGTGTTCGGTGCGATTTTCCCGCCGCCCGGCTACAATCTGGAAACCACGATCGGCATCGCCGAGCGCGCGGAAAATGCGACCCGCCAATACTGGGCGTCGGAAACCGGCCCCGAATCGGCGCCGGGCGACCCGCCGAAAATGAGCGGATTTTTCTTCGTCGCCTTCCGCGGGCGCACGATCGTCGGCGCCAGCAGCGTGGACCCCGCCAGGGCGGCTGAACTGATTCCGCTACTGACGCGGCCGGTACGCGCGGAACCGGGAACCTTCGGCTTCATGCGCCAGCCTTCGATCTTCGGCCGGCAGATCGGCGGCAGCCGGTCGGTCGAACTGGACGTATCCGGCGGCGCTCTGGAAACCTTGGTCGACGTTGCGCAGCGGGCGGCCGGAAAACTGGGCCAGGCGATGCCGCTGTCGGAGGGCAACCAGTTCCGGCCGATTCCCGGGCTGGAGCTCGGCGCGCCGGAAGTCCGGGTCATCCCCGACCCGGTGCGGCTGGCCGATAACGGGGTCAGCGCGCGAGAACTCGGGCTTACCGTTGACGCCTTCAACGACGGCATGAGGGTTGCGGAGGTGACGGTCGCCGGCCAGCGGCTGGACCTGACGCTGATGGGCACCGAAGGCAATATCGTCGAGACCCAGGGAATTGCGGCGCTGCCGGTGGTCACGTCATCGGGCGCGATCCTGCCGGCGCGCGCGCTGGCCGACATTCTGGTTACCGCCGGACCGACGGAAATCCGCCATACCGAGCGGGCGCGCACGGTGACCCTGCAGATCAACCCGGCGCCGACCATCGCGCTGGGCGACGCCTTGAAAACCATTGAACGGAAGGTGATCGAACCGCTGCAGGCCGAGGGCCTGCCGAACGGGGTCAGGCTGCGCCTGTCGGGCACCGCCGACAAGCTGGCGCAGACCTGGGAGGAAATGAAATTCGATCTGATCCTGGCGCTCGTAATCGTCTATCTGGTGATGGCGGTGCTGTTCGAGAGCTTCGTCTACCCCCTGATCATCGTGCTGTCGGTGCCGCTGGCCACCGCCGGCGGCGTTGCCGGGCTGCGGCTGGTGGGGCTGTTCAATTTCCAGGCGCTGGATATGCTGACGCTGCTGGGTTTCGTCATCCTGATTGGCACCGTCGTCAACAACGCGATCCTGCTGGTGCACCAGACGCTGTTCCACGTACGCCAGGAAGGCATGGAGCATGGCGCGGCGATCATGGAAGCCACGCAAAACCGTGTGCGGCCGATCTTCATGTCGACGCTGACCAGCGTGTTCGGGATGCTGCCGCTGGTGCTGTTTCCCGGCGCGGGATCGGAAATCTACCGCGGACTCGGCTCCGTCGTGGTTGGCGGGTTGGCCCTGTCGGCGCTATTGACCCTCGCAATCATCCCGCCGTTGCTCAGCCTGCTGATGGGAGCCATCGAGGGCAAGGGCCGTGCGGCTGTGCGGATACCCGGCGAGGAACTGCGGAAGGCAGCCGAGTAAGGCACCGATCTTTCACACAAAGTACCCTGTGTTGAATTTCACGCATTACTAATATAGTAATGTCGGCTTCGCGGGACAAAAACAATATTGCCCGGAATGTCGCGGCAAGGTGGGTTCAAAATATGGCTAGTCCAATGAATGTCGACGATCTGAAGCAGAATGCGCAGCGGGCGAGTGAACTGCTCAAGGCGATGAGCAATGAGAAGCGGCTGGTGATTCTGTGCTATCTGGCCCAGGGCGAGAAGGCCGTCGGCGAGATGGAGAAGCTGGTCGGCCTCAGCCAGTCCGCGCTGTCCCAGCATCTGGCGCGGCTGCGTCGCGACGGGTTGGTGAAGACCCGGCGGTCCTCGCAGACGATCTACTATTCCCTGGCGGGCGGAGAGGCCTCGGCGGTCATGGAAACCCTGCACAGCATCTATTGCTGCGCGCCGGAATCGAAGACCCTGAAGGTGGCCCAGGCCTGACCGGCGCAGCCGGCCTTCCGCTGTCTTAATTTCGATATGATTTTTTTCGTACCGACGATGTTTGGCACGTTGTTTGCTGTTCCTCTCCCTAATGGACCCGATCAGGGTCGGTATCTTCATATGGGGTGGAATATGACGACGACTCATTTCGACAAGACGCCGGCGACGCGACGCAAGGCCAAGCGGGAAAACCAATACGCCAGTACCTTGGTGCATTATCTCGGCATCGATCAGGCGCTGGAGGTATGCCGCGCCAATATGTGGAACGGTGTCCGCCAGGCAATCCTCGAACAGCAGGGTTTCGGCCAGCGCCAGCAACAGGAAACGATGCACTGATCCCGACTTGGATCGCCGACGGCAAAACGATTTCCAGTCCCCCGGATTCGCTTTAGGGTAAACCCTGGATCGAAGGGTGGCAGGGAGGCCGCGGATGAGATTCGCGCTGGGGGGCGTTGCGGTCAGGACCGCCGACGAGGCATTCTGGATCGCGCCCACCGCCGTGGTGATCGGCAATGTGACGCTGCAACGCAATGCCAGCATCTGGTGGAACGCCGTGCTGCGCGGCGATAACGAGCCGATCGTCATCGGCGAAAATTCCAACGTCCAGGACGGCTGCGTCCTGCATACCGATCCCGGCTATCCGCTGGCCATCGGTCGCGACGTGACGATCGGCCATCTGGTCATGCTGCATGGCTGCACGATCGGCGATGGATCGCTGGTCGGTATCGGCAGCGTGATTTTGAACGGCGCAAGAATCGGCCGGAACTGCCTGATCGGCGCCAATACCCTGATCTCCGAAGGCAAGGACATACCCGACGGTTCGATGGTGCTGGGATCTCCCGGCCGGATCGTCCGCCAACTCACCGACGAACAACAGGCACAGTTGAAACGCGGCGCCAGCCATTACGTCGAGAACTGGCAGCGCTACAGGCGCGACCTGAAGCCCCAGGACTGAAGGGCCGGGGGTCAGCCCGCCGGCGCCCAGCCTTCCGGGTCGTCGAGAAAGGCGCGCACAACCTTCATCCCCGCCGCGTCCAGCGCGTCATCTTCTTCCGCCGCGGCAATCACGTCCCACCAGGTGGCCAGCGCGTGCAGGGTGACGCCACCCTGGCGCAGCTTCTCGATGCCGGCGGGGAAGATGTCGTAATGGAAGACGACAAAGGTGTGGGCGCATTCCGCACCGGCCTCGCGCAGCCCCTCGACGAAGCTCAGCTTGCTGCCGCCGTCGGTTGCCAGATCCTCTACCAGGATGGCCCGCTGGCCCGGCTCCAGATTGCCCTCGATGCGGGCGTTGCGGCCAAATCCCTTGGGCTTCTTGCGCACATAGCACATGGGTAGCATCAACCGGTCGGCCAGCCATGCGGCATAGGGAATGCCCGCGGTTTCGCCGCCGGCGACCACATCCAGCGATTCGAACCCGATTTTTTCCTCGATCAGTGCCGCCGCCATGTCCATCAGCCGGCGCCGGGCGCGCGGAAATGCGATCAGGCGGCGACAATCCACATAGACCGGGCTTTTGCGGCCGCTGGTCAGGGTGAAAGGATCATCCGGCCGCATCAGTACGGATCTGGTTTCCAGAAGAATCCGGGCCGTAATCCGTGCTGCGTCGGTTTGCATCGTGTGATCCCCGCCGAAAGAGAGTTGGTGGTTCCGGCGACGGTTTTACGGGATCGCGCGCGGCCCTACAAGGCCGCGTGTGCGTGTCGGGATGGCGTCGAACTCAATTGGCGCGCCGGCGCGGGACGTAATGGTTGCCCTCGAAACCGGCGAAGAACAGGGTCAGCGACGGGTGGATCACGGGCCGGCCGGTGTCGTCGGCCTCGATGCTGGCTTCCGAGACATAGGTTACGTATTCGTGGCCATTGACCAGGACATGGTACCAGGGGCGGTCCAGCGGCTCGTTCTCGCCGACCGCCTGGGCGGCAATATCGCCGTCACCGTAGAACACCGGATCGACATCGACGATCACGCCCCGGTAGTCCCGTCCACGGTGCTGAATCACCTGGCCCGGCGCGAATTTTGCAATCATCTCACGGTACATCGACAATCCCCGTGTCTTGCGTTGTTCCACCCGATTCCAACAAATGCAAATCAACCAAATGCAAGACACGTGCCAGACAACCCGAAAGCCTTGGGAATAAAGGCCCTGTCCGGTCCGTAATTGACAGCCCGGCGAAGCGGCTTATTGTCGGATCAAATCGGTCTTTGCCGT